>NZ_JBIYSM020000016.1:0-80728 GCF_044759095.2 Brevibacillus soli | reverse complement strand
CAGGTACTTCTTTTTTCCGTAGTCGCTGGGGATTTTCCTTTGTTTAAGGACATTATTTCATACACCAGAATTTATAAAATTGGACATCCCATACAGCCGCTAGAAAAGTGTTCGGGGCCCCGCCCGGCGAAGCGTTAGCTAATGCCGGCTGGGTTTTCTTAGTGCGATTCCGTATGAATATTGGATAAATTGACGAGCGAACGCTCCTCCGCTATTATGAGAAGGATGCACTGTAACGGAAACGGAGGAACGGGTATGAACCGTGTATACGTGTTTGATCATCCACTGATCCAGCATAAATTGACCTTTATTCGCGATAAGAACACCGGAACGAAAGAGTTCCGTGAACTGGTAGACGAAGTGGCTACGCTGATGGCGTACGAGATTACCCGCGACATGCCGCTTGAAGAGACGACCATTGAGACGCCGGTATCCACCTGTACAGCGCGTGTGATCTCCGGGAAAAAAGTAGGCCTGATTCCCATTCTCCGCGCCGGTCTTGGCATGGTGGACGGGATCCTGAAGCTGATTCCGGCGGCCAAAGTGGGACATGTGGGTCTGTACCGCGACCCGGAAACCCTGCAGCCGGTTGAGTACTACGTGAAACTGCCGACCGACATCGCCGAGCGCGATCTGATTGTGATTGATCCGATGCTGGCAACAGGAGGCTCGGCTGCCGCTGCTCTCACCGCCCTGAAGAAGCGCGGGGCCAAAAACCTGAAGCTGATGTGCCTGATTGCCGCTCCGGAAGGAATACGGCTGGTACAGGAAGAGCATCCTGACGTGAACATTTACGTTGCGGCCATTGATGAATATTTGAACGACCACGGCTATATCGTTCCTGGGTTGGGAGACGCAGGCGATCGCTTGTTCGGGACAAAGTAGGGGTAGAAGACCTATGAAAAAATGCAAAGTCATGACGGTGTTCGGGACGAGGCCGGAAGCCATCAAAATGGCCCCGCTGGTGCACGAGTTGAAAAAGCATGAAGATCAGATCGAATCGATTGTCTGCGTTACGGCGCAGCATCGCCAAATGCTTGATCAGGTGCTGGAGATTTTTCAAATCCAGCCGGACATCGACCTGAATATCATGAAGGACAGGCAGACGCTGGTGCAAATCACCACCCGCGCGCTGGAAAGTCTGGATCAGGTGATGAAAGAGACAAAGCCGGATATCGTCCTGGTGCACGGGGATACCACCACGACGTTTGTAGCCAGCCTGGCTGCCTTTTACAACCAGGTCGCCATCGGCCATGTGGAAGCGGGACTGCGGACGTATGACAAGTACTCCCCTTTCCCGGAGGAAATGAACCGTCAGCTCACCGGCGTGATGGCCGACCTGCATTTTGCGCCAACGGAAGGCTCTGCGGAGAACCTGCGCCGGGAGAACAAGCCGGAAGCCGGCATTTACATCACCGGGAATACGGCGATTGACGCGCTGCAGACCACTGTTCGCAGCGACTACACCCATCCGGTTCTGGACAAAGTAGCCGGACACAAAATGGTGCTCATGACCGCGCACCGCCGCGAGAACCTGGGCGAACCGATGCGCCGCATTTTCCGCGCGGTGAGACGGCTGACAGACGAGCATGCCGACATCGCCGTTGTCTATCCGGTTCACCTGAACCCTGCCGTTCAGGACGTGGCGCGGGAAGTGCTGGGTAACCACGAGCGCATTCATCTTATCGATCCGTTGGATGCGTTTGACTTCCACAACTTCGCCCGCCGTGCCCACCTGATACTTACGGACTCCGGCGGCGTTCAGGAAGAAGCGCCGTCTCTTGGCGTGCCTGTGCTGGTTCTGCGGGACACGACAGAGCGTCCGGAAGGGATCCAGGCGGGAACCTTGAAACTCGCAGGCACGGACGAAGACCAGGTATACCGCATGGCTGACCATCTGCTTCGCGACCAGTCCGCCTACGATGCGATGGCGCAAGCAGCCAACCCGTACGGAGACGGACAAGCCTCCAGACGGATCGTCGAAGCCATTCTCTATCATTTCGGACTGCGCCCGGAGCGCCCCGAACCGTTCCAGCCTGGAAAGTAAACCGATCGATAGCAACAACGAGAGGCGTTCTATTGGACGCCTCTTTTTTGGTTGCTTTTTCCACAAAAGAAATTTGGTCAAATGATGAAACTATCACCACACTTGGTGCGTCTATACCAATAGTTGTTTGCAACTAGAGAGAAAAGAGAGTTTGTGAAACGGAGAGGAGTTATCAACATGAGAGCGCGGAAGATGGTGTCGCTTCTTACAGCGGCGGCCCTCGCGTGGGGAGCCTTTGTTCCGCTCGCTTCCCAGGTGGCACAAGCGCGGGCGGAAACCAGTTCACTGCAAATGGTGTGGCAAACGCCGATCGGGGAAGGCGCTGCGTTACTGAAATATACGAAATCTTTTGCTGATCAACAAATCACCATCCTTGTAACCAAGGTGGATCTGAACAATCCCTATGTGGAAGTAAAGCCAGTTTACGGCACCAACGGCAAGCTGACGGAACGGCAAACGGTTACCCAGATGGCCCGGGAGACGGGCGCTGTTGCCGCCGTGAACGCCGACTTTTTCAACATGTCCAAAAGAGGAGCCCCGTTTGGCATTGTGATGAAAGACAAAGAATTGGTTTCCTCTATGGGGCATATCTCCTATTGGTACAGCCTGGGCTTGACGTCGGACAAGACGGCGGCGATCGAAAAATTCGGCTTTTCAGGCAAAGTGACCGCTCCGAGCGGCGTTTCCTATCCGCTGCAAGGAATTAACAAGGAAGAGTACAACCCGAGTGAAGGTCGCAAAAGCCACCTCAACCAGTTGAACATGTATACGCCCGCATTCGGAAAAACAAGTTTGGGGGCGATTCCGGGCTACCAAAACGTAGTGGAAGTGGTCTTTGTCGACAACGTCGCCAAGGAAGTGAGGGTGAATCAGCCCGGCGCGTATATCCCTTATAACGGTTACGTGCTGTGGGGACATGGACCGGCAGCCGCTTTCCTGCAGCAGCAGTTCCCGGTAGGGACGAGTGCGACCGTGGAATACCAGACAACCCCGCTTGACCGCGATTGGGCACAGGCGGTTGGCGGCAACGTGCTGTTGGTTGATCAGGGCAGACCATTGACCTCGTTCCAGGTAGACAGCTACATAAAAAATATTAACGCCCGGACAGCCGTTGGGGTGTCGCAGGATGGAAAGACGCTTTACATGGTAACCGTAGACGGGGCCAAGGGTGTCTACATGGATGAAATGGCGAAAATTATGGCCGAGCTGGGAGCGTACAGAGCCGTTAACTTTGACGGCGGCGGTTCCACGACCATGTCGGCGCGGCTGCTTGGTGAGACCCATGCCAAGCTGATTAACCAACCCAAGGAAGGTACCGAACGCCGCGTGCCGACCGGACTTGCCGTTTACAATACAGCACCGCCGGGAGAACTGGCCGGGTTCCAAATCGACGGACCAACCGAGATGCTGATTGGGCAAACCGTGGAGTTCACGACCAAGGCGTACGATAACCACTACCTGCCGTACATTATCCGTCCGTCCGAAATTGCGTGGTCGACCGAGCAGCCGGACGCAGGTGTGTTTGACGGCCAGCGCTTTACCGCCAGCAGATCGGGTCGAACCTCCATCGTCGCCACATCCGGCGGCGTAACACAGCGCAAAGACATTCATGTCTTATCCGGCAGCGACGTGCAGCAGATCGTCGTTTCACCGAACCCGATCAACGTGGCACCGGGACAGGCGCTCACACTTGACGTCAAGATAAAGACGAAAAAAGGACAATTGATTCAAGCGACACCGCTCAGCGTGCAGGCATACACAGATACGGCGATCGCTTCCGTAAACGACAAGCTGAAGCTCGTCGCAACCGATCAGCCGGGGAAAGGCACGTTGACGATCGCGTACGACGGCCTGACTGCCTCCGTACCGTTTACCGTCGGGCAGACAGAGCAGCCGTGGCTCACGTTTGACAACCAGACCTCGATGCACCATGCTGGATATCCAGCATCGCTCAGCACGAGCGGTTCCTTTACGGCCGTCACGGAACCAGTCTACCGCACGCGCAAGGCAGCGAAGCTTACCTACAACTTCGCCGGCGCGCCGCAGAACGACGTGCGCATCGCGTACGGCCGCGTCGGATCGCAGCCTGTTGCCATTCCGGGCAAGCCGATCGGATTGGGACTGTGGGTAAACGGCGACAACAGCAAGCATTGGCTCCGTGCCGAAGTGGTTGATGCCAAAGGCAAGACGGTTTACGTCGACCTGGCAAAAGAAATCGACTGGACGGGATGGAAGCAGGTAAAAGGCTACTTCCCGGGAAGTGTAAGCTATCCGCTGCAGTTGAAGAGCATTTATGTTGTCGATCGCGTCGAGGACGGCAACCAGCAGGAAAAAGGCACGCTGTACTTCGACGAAGTGTCTCTGCTTCAACCGTTCCAGGCAGGCAGCCAACCGACCGGCCGAGATGTCGCGCCGGAAATACCGGGGACCCTTTCGCTGGGTTCCGAACTGGATCTCCATTACTCGCTGGTGCGAGCGGCAGGATATCTGGATCAGGCGAGAATTGACGTCCAATCGATTGTGCCGCAGGCGCTTCCGGGATACGTGCCGGCAGACTACTCGTTCACGCTCAAGCCGGTTACGCTGAAGCCGGGTCAATCAGACCGGTTCTCGATATCACCCGCGACGCTCACTTTGACGCCGAAAAACTGGCTGGCCAACAAAGGCATCGGACTGCTCTACGTCAACGAGGTGAACGGGACGTTTGACCCGCTGCCCGGAACGGCGGACGCCAAGGGCAACTGGGTGTACGAAGTAAATGCCTACGGCACCTACATCCCGTACTACCTCGATAAGCCGAACAACGCTGCCTTCGTCGACATCGCCAACCATTGGGCCAGGGCGGAAATCACCTACATGGCGGAAAAGGGACTGGTGAAAGGGATGACGGCAACGACTTTCGGCCCCGAGTTATCCCTGACGAGAGCGCAGTTCGTTACACTGCTCGCTCGCGTCTTCCAGTGGGATTTGCCGTCTGCGCCAAAGCTGGCCTTTAAGGACAAGGTACCGGCCTACGCCCAGGGGGCTGTGCAAGTGGCAGTGACAAAAGGACTGGTGAAAGGATATCCGGACAAAACGTTCCGACCTGACCAGCCGGTTACGCGCGCGGAAGCAGCCGTTATTCTGGACCGTGTGCTCAAGCAAAAGGGCAACCTGACCAAGGCGCTCGCCGATCAAAAATCCTGGCCTGCGTGGGCATCCGGTTCCATCGCCAACATGGTTGGTTTGGGGCTGATCGACCCGGCCGGAAGCAAGTTCGAGCCGAACAAGCCAACCACCCGTGCCGTTTGCGTAGTGGCATTGTACCGGATTTTGCACAAGAAGAAGTAGCATTTGGTTGACAAACGACTACCATGAGGAGCAGTTGTGTATCCAGGCGGAGCGACTGGCGAAGCCCCGCCTAACGAAGCGACGAATTCGCGGGAATTAGGAGCGTCACTCTGAATGAACAGCGGAGCGGCTACTGCTTTGGCGCTCCCCCGTGAATCGTTGCGGAGAGGACAGTCTATACTCCCTGAAGGGCGTAGAGTGGAGCGAAGACTGGAAACATACTTCTCCCACTGCAGTCACTTTCTTAACAACCCGAAGACCGTCTGAGCGGTCTTCTTTTTTTGCAGGAAATGACACAGCGAGTTGGCTTTCTTCATGAAGCTTTTACGGCAGGCCGGCAGGAATAATTTGCAAATCAACCGAATTGAATGAGGGTATATGTCCACAATCATCCTGTCTTGAGGAGTGATCTTTCGGTGAGTCAGAAAGAGGTAGTCGTCGTAAGTGCTGTTCGTACCGCCATCGGGAACTTTCAAGGGACGCTGGCAGGTGTCAGCGCAACCAAGCTGGGGGCCATTGTGCTGGAAGGCGCCTTGAACAAAGCCGGTGTAGCAAAAGAGCGGGTCGGTGAAGTCATTATGGGGAACGTACTGCAGGCCGGACTGGGGCAAAACCCGGCGCGTCAGGCTTCCATTCAGGCGGGATTGCTGCAGGAAGTCCCATCCATGACGATTAACAAGGTGTGCGGTTCCGGGCTCAAAGCCGTTCATCTCGCGACCCAGTCCATCGTGGCGGGTGAGTCGGATATTGTGCTGGCCGGTGGCATGGAAAACATGAGCCAGGCTCCGTACCTCCTGGAAGGCGCGCGCGGCGGCTACCGCATGGGCGACCAGAAGGTTGTGGACTCGATGATCCGTGACGGTTTGTGGTGTGCCTTTAACGATTACCACATGGGCATTACCGCGGAAAACCTCTGCAGCAAATACGAATTGAGCCGGGAAGAGCAGGATGAGTTTGCGGCCTGGAGTCAGGAAAAAGCGCAAAAGGCGCTGGCGGAAGGACGCTTCAAGGACGAGATCGTGCCTGTTGCCATTCCGCAGAAAAAGGGTGAGCCGCTGCTGTTTGAGACGGACGAGTTCCCGCGTGCGGGAGTGACGGCCGAGGCTCTGGGCAAACTTCGTCCGGCGTTTAAAAAGGACGGCAGCGTGACAGCCGGCAATGCGTCCGGTATCAACGACGGTGCCGCGGCGCTTTTGATCATGTCCCGAGAGAAAGCTGACGAACTGGGATTGAAGCCGCTGGCTCGCATTGTGGCCAATGCAAGCGCGGGTGTAGACCCAAGCATCATGGGAATCGGTCCGGTTCCCGCGACCAGACGGGTACTGGAAAAAGCGGGGCTGACTCTGGATCAGATTGACCTGATCGAAGCAAATGAAGCGTTCGCCGCACAATCTCTGGCCGTTGGCAAGGAGCTCGGATTCAATCGCGACAAGCTGAATGTAAACGGCGGAGCCATCGCTCTGGGTCATCCTATCGGGGCAAGCGGTGCCCGCGTACTCGTTACATTGATTCACGAATTGCAAAAGCGCGAAGGGGCAAAATATGGATTAGCCACCCTGTGCATCGGCGGGGGGCAGGGTGTAGCGACGATTGTCGAAAAACTGTAGCATAGGCCAAACATCTCTGTCGGATTTCTTCGTTGCGTCGTCCCTGAGGGTCTAGTTAGGCCCGGTCAACAGCTCCGGAAAAACGCCAATATTTCCTTGGTTTTTCAAATGTGAACGCTTTGTGTACTTAGTGACAGGTAAGTTGACAAAGGGAATAAATCTTCGTTAATATGGATGAGGGCATAGGGGTAATAATACCGCCTGCCCTCTCCTTATGTCTGATGAGGATGTTTAAAAAGTCCGGGAAACATTGCCGTCGCATCTCGGTTGCGCCGCACAGGATGTGCAAGTGTCGGCGTTGCCAACAGGATGTTGGCGCTTTTAGCCGACCTTGGCCCTGTTTGTCCTCCTTTTTAAACACTCACACGAGAGGAGACTGTCAATTGCCGAAAATCGACAATCCTTGGCAGGCTGTCGGTCTGGTCAGTTTGATTGGCGTCGATATGGCCGTCTGTGTGGTATCTGGCGTATACCTGGGCAAATACATAGATGGACTGCTCGCCACCAAGCCGTGGTTTATGATGCTGGGCCTGCTCGTTGGCCTGGGCGTCGGCGTGTACAGCGTATATCGGATTATACGCGGTTACTTGTAGGGAGATGGATGATGCAAACGTTTTCTTTGGCGATGCGCAAGACATTTCGCTATGCTTTTTTATGTATAGCCCTTGTCGCGATACTCTGGGCCCTGTTGCCTGAGTACAGGCTGTTTTTGCAAAGTCTCCTGCTGGGGATGTTCGGTAGCCTTTTGAATGGATCCGTCCTCTTCAGCAAAACATGGCGAATCGGTCAGATGGCAGTAGATCCAAGTGTCCGGCCCAAGGGAACCGGAATGCTGCAGCGGCTCCTGGTTGTCGGGTTTGCCGTTTTTCTTACGGTTCGTTTTCCCCATACCTTTGTGTTTTCAGGCGTCATATTGGGCCTGTTCCTCTTTCAACTGCTAGGTTTTCTATTTGTTTATCGCTCCTTAAAATAGATTAGCTGCATTTCTTTACCTTCTTTTGTTTTTGGCAACAGACTAATGTGGAAGAAAGGGGTGAAATACATGCATTTTTCTCCGCGTTTTGAAGTGTTTGGTATGGTTTTTGACATACCGACCATGATCATGATTGTGGTGACTTCGCTGGTGGTGCTGCTCCTCGTAACAGGATTGACCCGCAACCTGACAGCCGGTGTGCCGAAGGGTACCCAAAACCTGATGGAGTGGATCGTTGACTTTGTCTACGGGATCGCCGGAGGCTTCATGAAGCCGAAGGTTGCTGCGAAAATGGTCACACTCGGCGTCACGCTGTTCCTGTACATCTTCATCGGGAACCAGCTGGGTCTTTTGTTCAACGTCAATACCAGCCATCACCAGATCAGCGATAGCTTTATGGACATGTTGACTCTGTCCACTTCAGAAGAAGCGAAAGAACAAAAAGTCCATCACATTCAGGAAGAACTGGCGAATCCGGAAGGTCACGGGGTGGTGGTTGCCTGGTGGAAATCTCCCACCGCGGCCCCAAGCGTAACATTTGCGCTGGCGTTCATCGTTCTCCTGTACTCTCATTTTCTCGGGATCCGCAAAAGCTTTGGTGGATGGTTGAAGCATACCTTCTTGAATCCAATTCACATCCTCGAAGAGTTTATCATCAAGCCGCTGACGCTTCCGTTGCGTCTTTTCGGTAACATCTTCGCAGGCGAAGTCTTGATTGCGTTCCTTTTGGCTGTAGGTGTGTTTGGGTCTATCCCGCTGTTCTTGTGGCTTGGTTACTCCGTGTTCGTTGGCTCTGTTCAAGCGTTTATCTTCACGACGCTTACCATGGTGTATATCTCGCAACAAGTTAACGAAGATCATTAATCTTCACCACATTATCTTTTTACAAATCTAAGGAGGTTTTTCTACAATGGAAGGTTTGGCTCTTGCAATCGGTATCGTATTTGGTCTGGCTGCTCTTGGTGCAGCAATCGGTAACTCCCTTGTTATCTCTCGTACAATTGAAGGTGTTGCTCGTCAACCGGAAGCACGTGGTAACCTGATGGGTCTTATGTTCCTGGGTCTGGGTCTCGTAGAGGCGGTTCCGATTATCGCAGTTGCGATCGGTTTCATCCTGTACGGTCGTCTGTAAGCGAGCGTTACAAACGAATGGAAGGGCGGGGGCTTGACCTTCGCCTCTATTTTGTGAAAAAGTTGCTTCAAGCGTTTGATTGATAAATATTCTCCTGTGCTTTAGGAAGGAGTGAACTCGATGCTCGACTTTGGTGCCGTATCCCTCGAATGGGGCACGATGCTGACACAAGCGATTGTTTTCCTTGTGCTGTTGTTGGCTGTTCGCAAGTTCGCCATGGGACCAATCGTGGCGGTTATGGAAAAACGTCGTCAATACGTAGAAAACGAAATCAATTCAGCGGAGCGCAACCGCAAAGAGGCGGAAGCTCTGCTTGCGGAACAACGCCGTGTACTGGATGAGGCTCGTGTAGAGTCGAAATCCATTATCGACCGCGCAACCAAGCAAGCTTCCGATGAAGCTGCGAAAATCGTGGCGGAAGCCCAATCTGCTGCGGAGCGCATGAAAGCGGAAGCGAGTGCGGAACTGGCTCGCGAAGTGGCAAAAGCAAAAGCGGAACTGCAAGAACAAATGACCAGTCTGTCTGTGCTCCTCGCCTCCAAGATTCTTGAAAAAGAACTGGACGAAGCCTCTCAAAAAGCTGCGATTGACAAATTCCTCGCACAAGTAGGAGATCGCCTATGAGCGGTGCAGTAGCAAAGCGTTACGCTCGTGCCTTGTTTGAAGTGGCAAGTGAGCGCGGTAAAATCGATCAGATCGAAACGGAACTGAACACAGTTGTGGATGCCGTAAACCAAAATGCGGAGCTGAGCAAAATTTTGCTTCACCCGCGCCTTTCCTCGGAAGCGAAGAAAGAGCTGGCAAATGAACTGTTCCAAGCTCATGTGTCGGAAGAGATCAAGAACTTCCTGGGTGTAGTGATTGAAAACGGACGCGAATCCGACCTCGCAAACATCCTCACGAGCTATGTTCAATTGGCGAACGAATCTCGCGGCATTGCCGATGCGATCGTCACCAGTGCGATGCCGTTGACAGGCGACGAACTGGCGACGCTTGCAGACAAGTTCGGAAAGATGCTGAACAAGAAGCTGCGCATTCAAACGGTGGTAGATGCCTCGATTCTCGGCGGTTGCATTGTGAGAATCGGAGACCGTTTGTACGACGGCAGCATTAAGACGAAGCTGGAACACTTCGCGCATCAAATCTAAGACTGTCTGAACGAATGGGGTGAATGTAAGTGAGTGCAATCAGACCTGAAGAAATTAGCACCCTCATTAAAGAGCGGATCGCTAATTATAAATCTGAGATCGAAGTAGTGGACGTAGGTACGGTTATCCAAGTCGGTGACGGTATCGCGCGCGTTCACGGTTTGGAAAAAGCCATGCAGGGTGAGCTCCTCGAGTTCCAAAATGGCGTAATGGGTATGGTACTCAACTTGGAAGAAGATAACGTGGGTGTCGTTATTCTCGGTCCTTTCCGCGACATTAAAGAGGGCGACACAGTAAAACGTACAGGCCGCATCATGGAGGTTCCTGTCGGTGAAGCGCTGGTTGGACGCGTTGTGAACCCGCTCGGTCAACCGATCGATGGTCTTGGTCCGATCAACACTACGGAATTCCGTCCGGTCGAAAGCCCGGCTCCTGGCGTCATGGCGCGTAAATCCGTTCATGAGCCGCTGCAAACCGGTATCAAAGCGATCGACGCGATGATTCCGATCGGTCGCGGTCAGCGCGAGTTGATCATTGGTGACCGTCAAACAGGTAAAACAGCGGTCGCGCTCGACACGATCATCAACCAAAAAGGCAACGGCATGATTTGTATCTACGTGGCCATCGGCCAGAAGCAATCCACCGTTGCAAACGTAGTAGAAACACTGCGCAAACATGGCGCACTTGAGTACACCATCGTGGTATCCGCGACGGCTTCCGATCCGGCTCCGCTGCTCTATCTGGCTCCTTATGCCGGTGTAACCATGGCTGAGTACTTCATGTACAAAGGCGGTCACGTTCTCTGCGTATACGATGACCTGTCCAAGCAAGCGGCTGCCTACCGTGAAATGTCCCTCTTGCTCCGCCGTCCTCCAGGCCGCGAAGCATATCCGGGTGACGTATTCTATCTGCACTCCCGTCTCTTGGAGCGCGCTGCGAAGCTGTCCGATGATTTGGGTGGCGGTTCCATTACAGCGCTGCCATTTATTGAAACACAAGCAGGTGACGTATCTGCTTACATTCCGACCAACGTCATCTCCATTACGGACGGTCAGATCTTCCTGGAAACAGACCTGTTCAACGCCGGTCAGCGTCCTGCAGTGAACTCCGGTATCTCCGTATCCCGTGTAGGTGGTGCGGCGCAAATCAAGGCGATGAAAAAAGTTGCAGGTTCCTTGAAACTTGAATTGGCTCAGTATCGTGAGTTGGCTGCCTTCGCGCAGTTTGGTTCCGATCTGGACAAAGCGACACAAGCTCGTCTGACACGCGGTGAGCGTCTGATGGAAATCCTGAAACAAGGCCAATTCGAACCAATGCCGGTTGAGAAGCAAGTATTGTCTATCTATGTGGCGGTCAAAGGCTTCTTGGATGATATTCCGGTAGCAGACGTACGTCGTTTCGAAAAAGAATTCTTGGCATATGTTGACTCCAGCAAGCCACAATTGGCAGAGCACATTCGTACGACGAAAGATCTGCCGGATGAAAAAGAGTTGAACGCTGCAATTGAAGAGTTCAAAAAAGGTTTTGCGGTAACTCGCTAATCGTGAAGAGATAGACATCTTGTGCATGCCGTGCTGAGAATGGCCCGGCATGTACACCCAAGGTGGTGAAAAACGAGTGGCTAAAGGTATACGTGAATTACGCCGTCGCATTAAAAGCGTGAAGAATACCCGTCAGATCACGAAAGCGATGAAGATGGTGGCTGCAGCGAAACTGCGCCGTGCACAGCAGAAGGCGGAAGCAGCACGTCCCTATGCTCGCAAGATCCAGGAAGTGATTGCAAGCATCGCAAGCGGTACGACTTCGGTTAAGCATCCGATGCTGCAATCCCGTCCGGTGAAAAAGACCGGGTATATCGTCATTACCTCTGACCGCGGACTTGCCGGTGGATACAACGGGAACATGATCCGAAAAGTGATCCAAACCATCGCAGAAAAGCATAAATCGCAGGATGAGTATACAATCTTTGTGATTGGTCGCAAAGGACGGGATTTTTTCCGCAAGCGCAACTATCCGGTAATTGACGAAGTAGTAGGCCTTCCGGAAAGTCCGACTTTTGCAGACATCAAAAAGATTGCCAGTGCAGCCGTGCAGCTGTTCGCCGATGAGAAAATCGACGAACTCTACCTCTGCTACAATGTATTCCAAAGTGCGATTTCGCAGGTCCCGACCGTATCACGACTGCTCCCGTTGGACGCTGTAGCAGAAGATGCGGGTCGTAAAGTGAACTACGAATATGAGCCAAACGCTGAAGAGGTTCTTGCCGATCTGCTCCCGAAATATGCGGAAACACTGGTCTACAGTGCGCTGCTTGATGCGAAAGCGTCCTTCTACGGTGCTCAAATGACAGCGATGGGTAACGCAACGGATAACGCGACCGACATGATCGGACGTTACACGCTGCAATACAACCGCGCTCGTCAGGCAGCAATTACGCAAGAGATCTCCGAGATCGTCGCTGGAGCGAACGCACAGGCGTAAATACAAGGTAGTACAATCTCCACATCAGCTTTATAGGAGGGAAGAAATAAGATGGCGAAAGGACGCGTGGTTCAGGTAATGGGTCCCGTTGTCGACATTGAGTTCGAACGCGGACACCTGCCTGCCATTTACAATGCGATCAAGATTCAACATAAAGCCCAAAGCGCAGGGGAACGCGACATCGACTTGACGGTTGAGGTTGCCGTTCACCTGGGTGACAATCTGGTACGTACCGTTGCGATGTCTTCCACCGACGGTCTTGTCCGCGGCATGGAAGCTGTAGATACCGGGGCTCCGATTTCCGTTCCGGTTGGTTCCGTAACACTGGGCCGTGTATTCAACGTACTGGGCGAACCAATCGACCTGAAAGAACTGGGTACAGTTGAGCGCCGCGACCCGATTCACCGCAAAGCGCCTGAGTTCGTGGAACAAGCGACGAAAGTGGAAATTCTGGAAACCGGTATTAAGGTTATCGACCTGCTCGCTCCTTACATCAAAGGTGGTAAGATCGGTCTGTTCGGTGGTGCGGGTGTAGGTAAAACCGTTACCATCCAGGAGCTGATCAACAACATCGCCCAAGAGCACGGCGGTATCTCCGTATTCGCCGGTGTAGGTGAGCGTACCCGTGAAGGTAACGACCTGTACCATGAGATGAAAGACGCAGGCGTTCTTCCGAAAACTGCGATGGTATTCGGTCAAATGAACGAACCGCCTGGTGCCCGTCTTCGCGTGGCGCTGACCGGTCTGACCATGGCGGAGTACTTCCGTGATGAAGAAGGCCGTGACGTTCTTCTCTTCATCGACAACATCTTCCGCTTTACCCAAGCAGGTTCCGAGGTATCCGCGCTGCTCGGCCGTATGCCATCCGCGGTAGGTTATCAGCCAACGCTGGCTACCGAGATGGGTCAGCTGCAAGAGCGTATTACCTCTACGAAAAAAGGTTCCGTTACGTCCATCCAAGCGATTTACGTACCGGCGGACGACTATACCGACCCGGCACCGGCGACAACCTTTGCTCACTTGGACGCTACCACCAACCTGGAGCGTTCCATCGCTGAGTTGGGTATCTTCCCAGCGGTAGACCCGCTTGCATCTACTTCCCGTGCCCTGTCTCCTGACATTGTTGGACAAGAGCACTATGATGTAGCACGCGGCGTCCAAAAAATCCTGCAACGTTACAAGGAACTGCAAGACATCATCGCGATCCTGGGTATGGACGAATTGAGCGATGAAGACAAGCAAATCGTAGCACGTGCTCGCCGCATCCAACGTTTCTTGTCTCAGCCGTTCCACGTTGCCGAGCAATTTACAGGCAACCCTGGAAAATACGTACCGTTGAAGGAAACCGTGCGCAGCTTCAAGGAAATCCTTGAAGGGAAGTACGATCATCTGCCTGAGGCAGCTTTCATCTACGTAGGCACGATCGAAGAAGCGGTAGAGAAAGCGAAGCAAATGGCGTAAGACAACCCTGGAAAGGGGAGACAGTAAGTGAGTAAGATGACAGTCGAAGTCGTAACTCCTGAACGGGTTGTCTACAGCGGCGATGCCAAAATGGTCATTGCCCGCGGTGTTGAAGGGGACCTTGGCATTTTGCCGAACCACATGCCGCTGGTAACCCCGCTGAAAATAGCGCCTGTTCGGATTCAACAAGAAGGCGACAAAGAGACCAAGATCGCAGTGAGCGGCGGTTTTATGGAAGTACGCGGCGATAAAGTCACGATCCTGGCCGAGACGGCCGAGCTGCCTGAGGATATCGACGTAGCTCGTGCACAAGAGGCAAAAGCCCGTGCAGAAAAACGCCTGATCGACAAGCACCCGGATCTGGATGTACGCCGTGCTGAACTGGCACTGCAACGTGCATTGGCACGTCTCGAAGTTACCAATAAGCTGTAAAAACCCACCCGGCCATAGCTAACGCTGCGCCGGGCGGGGCCCGAAAAAATCCCCGCGCTTCATGGCGTCGGGGTTTTTTCCTTATTCGATTGGAAATACAGGTCCATTTGAGTATATAATAAACCTAATGCTCTGCTGGCATGGTTGAACGGTATGTTTTTGGACAAGGAGAGTGCATGAGATGCAAACAATTCGCGAAGTACGCAAGAATAATGAAGATGTGGTGATTCCCAGCGGCTTTACAGCCAACGGCTGGTCCAGCGTTCTTTCCCACGAGATGAACGTATTGTTCCAATCCATGTGCTATGTTGTTTCCAAGTACGATACAAAGGAAGAAATGAACAAGGCCCTGGATGCGATAAAAGGATTGGAAGGCGCATTTACCAAACCGGAAGCAAGCGCATTCAAGTCGGAGGAATCCTACAACAACTACGTCAAGCTTCTGGAGAAGCACAAAAAATTCCTGGAGCGTTCCCAATTCGCTTACCCGACTTCCCGTGAGGAAGCGATTCAACTGTTCGTAAAATGGGGCCTGGTCCTTGACAAGGGAGATGTGTGGGACGTACCTGTCCATCCTTTCCCGGATGTTCAAGAGATTTTTGCCCTGAAAGAAGAGGAACAGCTCGCATTGAACCACATCAAGCTGGAAGCGCTTGTTCATCCGATCTTCAGCCGCTTGATTCTGATGCTGCATGAGAAGGAAGAGAACAGCTTCAGCCTGTCCAAGGCGGAATTGAAGGAAATGCTCAACACCAACGACGCCATGCTGACTGAAGTCCTGATCAAGCTGACTCCGTACCTGCAGGAGCCGATCGAGAACATGCTGGAAATTCCGGACGACGAGAAAATGAACTTTACGGTCGTGTGGGAGCGCGTTTACGAAGACTTCCTGGGAGACAAGTACTCCGAAACAGTACAATAATATTAGAAAAGCATAGGAACGTCAGAAAGAACTTAGGGAGATTTCTCTAAGTTTTTTCCTTATCGGGAAATAAGAGTCGGTCTTTCGTTAGACACCGGTATAGTGTTTTGCTATAATGATGTAGGTATTTTTTTCTATCTTTCACGTCAACGGAGGGAAAGACGATGAGCGACTTGTACACCAATAATTACGTCATCGTTGCCATCTTTTTGCTGCTCGGGGTGTTGTTGCCCGTAGCCACGGTTAGCATCATTGGACCTCTGGTTCGCCCAAACAACCCGACACCGGAAAAGACGACAACCTATGAAAGCGGTAACATTCCTGTCGGTGACAGCTGGGTTCGTTTCAATGTAAAGTACTACATTTTTGCACTGATGTTTGTCATTTTTGATGTGGAAACGCTGTTTCTCTATCCATGGGCGGTTGCCTACAACCAGTTGGGCCTGTTTGCTCTGGTAGAGATGATCATTTTTATTACGCTCTTGGTGGTAGGCCTGATTTACGCTTGGAGAAAGAAGGTGCTGGAATGGAACTAGACCTCAGCAGCATTGCGCCTGAACTGCAAGAAGAACTGAATCGCAATGTCATGTTTACGACGCTGGAAACGATCAAAGGGTGGGTGCGCAGTAACTCTCTCTGGCCGCTGACGTTTGGTTTGGCGTGCTGTGCCATTGAGATGATGGGAACGGGCGGCTCACGTTACGACCTTGACCGTTTTGGCGTCATTTTCCGTGCCTCGCCCCGTCAATCGGATGTGATGATCGTGGCGGGAACCGTTACCAAGAAAATGGCGCCGCTGCTTCGTCGGCTGTACGATCAAATGGCAGAGCCAAAATGGGTGATTGCCATGGGTTCCTGTGCGACGGCAGGCGGTCCCTACATCAAGTCTTACAGTGTGGTAAAAGGCGTAGACCAGATCGTGCCGGTAGACGTATACATACCGGGCTGCCCGCCTAACCCAGCGGCGCTTATCTACGGCATCAACAAACTGCAAGAAAAGATTCGTTACGAAGCGAAGACTGGAAAGCGGGTGACCAGTCAATGACGGAAGAAAAACGCAAACCCACTCCGGAGGAAAAAGCAAAAGCAGCCGCCGAGGCCCGTGCCAAAGCGGAAGCTTTGCGAAAATTGAAAGAACAAGAAGAGCACGGTGGGGAGGTACCCACGGCGACCGCGGAGCAACCGAAGGCAGAAGCGGAAAAACCCACTGCAGCCATGACCGACGAAGAGAAAGCCAAGGCCAAAGCTGCAGCGGCAGCAGCTGCAGCTGCGAAGGCAAAAGCGGCTCGCGAAGCGGCACAGGCAGGCGAGGCCAAGTCGGGCGGTGACGACGCTGACGCCAAGGCGAAAGCAGCGGCAGCAGCCAAAGCCAAAGCCGCTGCGGCAGCAGCAGCGGCTGCAAAAGCGAAAGCAGCAGGCGGAGGAGAAGCTGGGGAAGCTGCCGAGGCACCCAAGGCTCCTTCCAAAAACCAGCCGTTCCTCGACAAATACTTCAGACGTATCACCGAAAAATTTGGAGCAGACGCACTGGAAGCCTCCTATATAAACGAGCTGTCCAAAGAAGTCCCTACCTTGGTCGTGAAGAACGAAAAGTGGCATGATGTGGCTCGCTACCTCAAAGAGGACGAGCAGCTGGCTTTTGACTACCTGTCGAACCTCCATGGCGTCGATTACGAGGACCGGATGGAAGTTTACTACCATCTGTATTCCTATAAAAACCGGCAAAGTGTAGCGGTAAAAGTCAAAACAAACCGCGAACAGCCAACGGTAGCATCCGTTATGGATATTTGGCGGGGAGCAGATTGGAACGAACGGGAAACTTTCGACCTTTTCGGCATATATTTCCCGGGACATACCAATTTAAGTCGAATTTTGCTCCCGGATGAGTGGGTTGGATACCCGCTGCGAAAAGATTATGTGCAATACGATGAGGAGGTGTAGGAGATGAGCCTGGACATCATATCGACCCATTCTGCAACATCTCCTGACACAGGTATTCGAACCGAGGAAATGCTGCTGAACGTCGGTCCGCAGCACCCCAGTACCCACGGTGTGTTTCGCCTGGTCGTAAAAATCGACGGAGAGACCATCAAGGAAGCGATTCCGGTGATGGGCTATCTCCATCGCGGTACGGAAAAGCTGGCGGAAAACCTGACGTATACTCAGATCATTCCCTATACAGACCGGATGGATTATCTTTCGGCGATGACGAACAACTATGTAATCTGTCACGCCGTTGAGACGATGATGGGCCTTGAGATCCCGGAACGGGCGGAATTCCTTCGATTGATTGTAATGGAGCTGAACCGGATCGCCAGTCACATGGTATGGTGGGGGACTTATTTGCTTGATATCGGGGCGATGAGTCCGTTTTTGTACGCCTTCCGCGACCGTGAAACGATCCTTGATTTGTTTAACGAGCTTTGCGGGGCGCGTTTGACCTACAACTACATGCGCATTGGCGGAGTCAAGTGGGATGCGCCTCCGGGCTGGATCGAGAAGGCGAAAGAGTTCGTCCAGTACATGAAAAAAGAGCTGAACAACTATCATGCTCTGGTGACGGGCAACGAGATTTTCATCAACCGACTCAAAGGGATCGGTCAATTTGATGCGAAGACGGCTTTGGACTATTCCCTCTCCGGCGTCATGCTGCGTTCCACGGGGGTAAAGTGGGATCTGCGCAAAGACGAGCCTTACTGCATTTACGACCGTTTCGAGTTTGACGTGCCGACAGCGACAGAAGGCGACTGTCTGGCCCGCTATCATTTGAGAATGGCGGAGATTGAGCAATCCCTGCGCATTCTGGAGCAAGCACTCGACCAATTCCCGAGCGACGGAGAAATCGTAGGCAAGGTGCCGCGTGTCATTCGACCGCCGGCAGGAGAGGCGTTTGTGCGGATTGAGTCGCCGCGCGGTGAAATCGGCTGCTACATTGCCAGCCAGGGAAAAGATAAGCCGTGGCGTCTGAAATTCCGCCGTCCTTCGTTTAACAACCTGCAAATTCTGCCAAAGCTGTTGGAAGGCGTCAATATCGCCAACATGGTGGCGATTCTCGGCAGCATCGACATTGTGCTCGGGGAGGTGGATTGTTGATGAGCGATCTGTTGCAGCAAGCTCCCTCTGTTTGGAATGTGCTCATGTTTGCCCTGGCGGCTGTTGCCCTTCTTCTCGCCGTTCTGGGATTCGTCACGTATGCCATTTACTTTGAACGCAAAGTAATCGGTTGGATGCAGCTTCGCATCGGTCCGAACCGGGTAGGTCCGTTGGGTCTTTTGCAAACGGTGGCGGACGTAGCCAAGCTGCTCCTGAAGGAAGACACCCGCCCGAAGAATGCGGACAAGGCGCTGTTCGCGCTGGCCCCTGTTTTGGCGTACGCTCCGGCATTTGCGGTATTGGCTGTCATGCCGTTTACGGAGAGCATTCAATTTGCCGATTTGGGCATCGGTGTTCTTTATTACATCGCCCTCTCCGGCATCACCGTCCTCGGGGTCATCACAGCAGGATGGGCGTCGAACAACAAGTACTCGCTGATCGGCGGGCTGCGGTCGGCAGCGCAGATGATCAGCTACGAGGTTCCGCTGGTCATGTCCGTGGTCGGGATCGTTCTGATGACAGGCAGCATGAACCTGCGGGAGATCGTCGAGGCGCAGCGGGACGTATGGAACATCGTGCCGCAGTTTTTGGCTTTTGTCGTCTTTATCATTGCGGCGCAGGCAGAACTGAACCGTACGCCGTTCGACCTTCCTGAAGCGGAATCGGAGCTCGTCGCAGGTTACCACGTGGAATACTCCGGATTCCGTTTTGCCATGTTCATGCTGGCGGAATACGTGTACATGTTTGGAATGGGCGCACTCGTCACCATTCTGTTCCTGGGCGGATGGCTGCCGATTCACCCGGCTCTCGGCTTTATCCCGGGCATCGTCTGGTTTATCCTGAAGTTTTCTCTCTACGTCTTCTTCCAGTTCTGGCTCCGGGCTACGATGCCGCGTCTGCGTGTCGACCAGCTGATGTCCTTTGCGTGGAAAGGCCTACTGCCTTTGGCGCTGCTCAACATCCTGCTGACGGCAGTAGTGATATCCTGGCAGAACGGCTCATTCTAGTCCGAAAGCCACTAACGCAATTTTTTCAAAAGGGGTGAAACAACATGCTAGGACTGGCGAAAGGCCTTGGGTATACGTTCAAGCAACTTTCCGAGAAGAAAGTAACCCATTTCTATCCCGACGTACCGTTTCCCATGCCGCCGCGCTTTCGCGGAATTCAGCACTTCTCTCCGGAGAAATGCATCGTCTGCAACCAGTGCGCGCGGGTATGTCCTACTGAGTGCATTCAACTGACGGGAAAACCGCATCCCGATCCGGAGAAAAAAGGAAAAATCATTGACACCTACGATATCAACTTCGAGATTTGCATCCTGTGCGATCTCTGTACGGAGGTTTGTCCGACGGAAGCGATCGTGATGACCAACAACTTCGAACTGGCTACCTACAGCCGCGACGAATTGTACAAAGATCTCAAGTGGCTCGACGACAACAACACCAACGTCAGGGAGGAGAATTAACGATGAGCGGCTCATTTGTAGCCTTCTTTATTCTTTCTCTTCTGACCATCGGGGGCGCGGTGTTCATGATCAGCTTTACCCGCGTCGTTCACATGGTGATATCGTTGGGGATCACCTTCCTCAGCATTGCAGGCCTGTTCGTGCTGCTTGAAGCCGAATTTGTCGCTGTTTCGCAAGTGCTGGTCTATTCCGGCGCCATCTCGATTCTGATGCTGTTCGGGATCATGCTGACCAAGCACGATGCTTCCGACGAAGGGACGGGACGCTCCTGGAAGAACACTTTTAGTCTGATATTTGTTGCGGCCTTGTTCCTCGTTATCTTTTGGGGAATTCAAAACACGGCGTGGCCGGGCGTAACGGAGTCCGCAGAAGCCGGTGTAAGCAATGTAAAGCAGATCGGCTTGGAAGTGTTTACCCACTTTGTGATTCCGTTTGAGCTGGTATCCGTACTGCTGCTGGTAGCCCTGGTAGGCGCCATCATCATGGCCAAAAAGGAGGGGGACAACGAATGATCGTCAGCATTTCATCGTACCTGCTGGTAGCCCTCATTCTTTTTTGTGTAGGCTTGTACGGCGCCCTGACCAAGCGAAACGCGGTGGTCGTGCTGTTGTCCATTGAGCTGATGCTGAACGCTGTCAACATCAATCTCGTTGCGTTTTCCAAATACGGATTGCACCCGGCCATCACGGGACAAATCTTTACGTTGTTTACTATGACCGTCGCTGCGGCAGAGGTAGCGGTAGGTCTGGCGATTCTGATCGCGCTGTACCGCAACCGTGAGACCGTCAACGTCGACGAGATCGATTCGATGAAACGGTAACGAGGAGGAGAAAAATGGATACCATTATGCAATACGCCTGGCTCATCCCTCTTTTTCCGCTCTTTGCTTTCATCGTGATCGTCTCGTTCGGTCGTCAGTTGAAAGAGGGAGCGGCCTGGGTGGGAATCTTCTTTACAGCCGCTGCATTTGTCATGGCTGCCGCCACGTTCTGGGCGAGATTCCAGGAGGGGGCCCAAGACCTGAAAGTGCCGATGGAATGGCTGCACGTCGGCGATACCGTCATCCGCATGGGCTATGAGGTAAATCAGCTCAATGCGATGATGCTCGTGATTGTGACATTTGTCAGCCTGCTGGTGCAGATCTATTCCAAAGGCTATATGCACGGGGATGAGCGCTTCCCGGTGTTTTATCAATATCTGGCGCTGTTTACCTTCTCCATGCTGGGGCTGGTGATTTCCCCGAACCTGCTGCAGGTGTACATCTTCTGGGAGCTGGTTGGGGTGTGTTCGTTCCTGTTGGTGGGCTACTACTTCTACAAACCGGAAGCAAAAGCGGCCGCCAAAAAGGCATTCATGGTCACCCGCGTCGGGGATCTCGGTCTGTTTATCGGGATCTGCCTGCTGTTCTGGTGGACAGGTAGCTTTGAATACTCTGAGATTTTCACTACCATTTCGCTCGGAAAGCTGGAGCCGTGGATGATCACGCTGGCTGCCGTACTGATCTTTATCGGCGCTGTCGGCAAATCCGGTCAGTTCCCGCTCCATACCTGGCTGCCTGACGCGATGGAAGGTCCGACACCGGTTTCCGCTTTGATTCACGCGGCGACGATGGTGGCCGCCGGGGTATATCTCGTGGCCGCAACCTATCCGCTGTTTATCGCTTCGGAAACGGCATTGAACGTCGTGGCGTACGTAGGCGGATTCACCGCCATTTTTGCCGCCTCCATCGGGTTGACGCAGCGGGACATCAAGCGGGTACTTGCGTATTCGACAGTCAGTCAGTTGGGTTATATGATGCTGGCGCTTGGCGCTGCCGGAGCAGCCGGATACGTGGCGGGTTCGTTCCACTTGATGACGCATGCCTTCTTTAAGGCGCTGCTGTTCCTTGCCGCCGGCAGTGTCATTCACGCCGTACATACGCAAGATGTGTTTGAGATGGGCGGCCTGTGGAAAAAGATGCCGATTACAGCCGTGACGTTCCTGATTGGCTGTCTGGCAATTGCCGGTGTTCCGCCGTTTGCCGGGTTCTGGTCGAAAGAGGCGATCCTCGGCGCGGTCTATTCCGCTCATCGCTTTGACTTGCTCTGGATTGCGATCATTGCGGCCTTCTTTACCGCCTTTTACATGTTCCGCCTGTTCTTCCTGACCTTTGTCGGCACGTTCAGAGGGGAGCATGAGGGGCACGAATCACCCGCCGTTATGACGACTCCGTTGGTCATTCTGGCTTTTCTGGCGGTTGTAGCCGGATTTGTGAACACGCCGTTTGCGCCGGTTTTGCACGAGTGGCTGCTGAACGGCAGTACGGGAGAAGCCATCGGAATGGTGTTCGGATCAGAGGAGGGCCATGCTGCCGCCTGGCTTCAAGCGGTCGCGATTCTCGTTTCCTTGCTGGGCATTCTGCTCGCCTATCTGATGTATGCAAAAAAATCCGTGTCTCCGGACGCGATTTCCCGGCCGCTGCCTTGGCTGTATCAGCTCTCGTACCGCAAATATTACGTGGATGAAGTGTACCACCATGTATTCGTGAAGCCGCTCCGTTGGCTTGGGTATGCGCTGAATTGGTTCGATCGCTATGTGGTGGACGGGTTGGTGTCGCTGACGGCGAAGCTGACCAACTGGATCGGAGCCCTGCACGCTCGCCTGCAAAACGGTCAGATTCAGTCGTACGGAGCGGTTGTGCTGTTGGGATTACTGCTGTTGGTTATCGCGTTAGGCCTGTCGGCGCAAGGAGGTGGACTGTTTGGTCATGGTCAATAGCATCCTGTTAACACTCCTGACGCTTTCGCCGCTGCTTGCCATCCTGATCCTGGCGTTCATTCCGAAACACCAGGGCGGGACGATCAAGCAGATCGGGGTACTGGGAACTCTTCTTCCGCTGCTCCTGTCCCTGATGCTCTTTGCCAACTTCAACTATGACAAGGCAGAACTGCAATTTGTGGAGAAAGTCGAATGGATTGCGATCCCTGTGGGAACGCAGCAGACCGGGGAAGTATTCTCGTTCCCGATCGATTATGAGATGGGGGTGGACGGCGTCTCCATGCCGCTGATCGTATTAACCGCGATTATCGGCACGTTGGCCGCCGTCGCTTCCTGGAATATCAAAAAGCGGCTGAAGGAGTACTTCATCCTGTTCCACCTGCTGTTGATCGGCATGTTCGGGGTGTTTGCCTCCCAAAACCTGTTCCTGTTCTTCATCTTCTTTGAGCTTACGCTTGTGCCGATGTACTTCCTGATCGGGATTTGGGGATATTCCGACCGGGAGCGGGCGGCCAACAAGTTTCTGTTGTACAACGGGATCGGATCGGCCGTGATGCTGATCGCCTTCATTGTCATGTACGTAACCCTGCGGACAATGAATATGGCAGAAATTACAGCAGCCTTCGCGTCACCGGATCACCCGGCGTTGGCTGGGCTTGGCGAGAATTTCCGCTTTGGACTCTTCCTGGCGCTGTTTATTGCATTCGGCATCAAGCTGCCAATCTTCCCGTTCCATACCTGGATGCTGAAAGTGCACGTGCAGGCGCCGCCTGCCATCGTCATGATACACTCCGGGATTCTGCTGAAGATGGGCGCGTACGGTCTCTTGCGTATGGGCATCGGGTTTTTCCCTGAACAATCCTACCAGTTCGCAACCTGGATGGCCGGCCTGGGAGTGCTGAATATCCTGTACGGAGCGGTTCTCGCCTTCGTTCAAAAGGATCTGAAGATGGTGCTGGCGTACTCCAGTATCAGCCACATGGGGATTGTCCTTCTCGGGTTTGCCGCGATGAACACGATCGGCTTCCAGGGAGCGATGTTCCAGGTAGTCTCCCACGGCTTCATCTCCGCGCTGATGTTCTTCCTGATCGGCGTGATCTGGGAGCGCACGCAAACCTCCATGATGGAGGAGTTGGGCGGGTTGGCCAAGTCCATGCCGTTTGTCAGCGGGATCCTGCTTGCAGCGGCCATGGCCTCGCTTGGCTTGCCGGGCATGTCCGGCTTTATCAGCGAGTTTCTGGCGTTCCTGGGCCTGTTCGGGCACATGCCGGTTCTGGCAGCAATCGGTACGCTGGGCATCGTACTGACCGCTGCTTACCTGCTGCGCGCGATCCTTCGCACCACATTCGGCCCGACTCCCGAGCGCTTCGTCCGGATTGCCGACGCCCAGCCGATGGAAGTGATTCCGATGGTGGTTCTGCTCGGTTTTATCATCCTGATCGGGATCTATCCGGCCGTTCTCAGCGATCCGCTGCAAAATACGCTCAAAACGATTGTACCCATCGTTACGGGAATAGGAGGGTAATCCATGGACGCAAACAATATCTTCTCGTATGACTGGAGCTACCTTCTGCCCGAATTTATCATTCTCGCATTTTCTACCGCCCTTTCCCTGATTGATTTGGTGCTTGGAAAGCGAGCCGGCAGAGCCGTCCTCGGCTGGCTGGCGCTCGTTGGGGTGGTGTTGGCCGGCGTGTTTGTTGTCATCAACATGAACACGTTGGATCAGCCCTTTTCCTATATGGCAGACATGCTTCGCGTCGACGATTTCGGCAATGCGTTCAAGCTGCTGTTCCTCGCCGGCGTCGCCTTTGCCCTGCTGATTTCACTAGCGTACCTCAAGCAGGGAGAGGTGACGCACCAGGGTGAGTATTATTACTTGCTGCTCACAGGTTTGCTGGGGGCGATGGTGATGGCGTCTTCCGCCGATCTGATTACGCTGTTCGTCGGACTGGAGCTGCTCTCGCTGTCTTCCTATGTGCTGGTAGGCCTGCGTAAAAAATTCAGGGACAGCAATGAATCAGCATTTAAGTACGTTGTGTCCGGCGGGATCGCGACGGCGGTGACGCTGTTCGGGATGTCGTACCTGTACGGCTTGACCGGTACCACCAATCTGTACGAAATCTCCGGTCGTCTGGCCGAGGCGGCCATGGCCGGCTACAGCTTTTTGATCTACATGGCGTTTGCCTTCCTGGCAGCGGGATTAGCCTTTAAAATATCGGCTGTCCCCAACCACATGTGGGCACCGGATGTGTATCAGGGAGCTCCGACTCCGGTGACAGCGTTCCTGGCCGTCGTCTCCAAAACAGCCGGGTTTGCGCTGATTTTCCGTCTGGTATTTCTGGCCTTCCAAAACGTGCCAAATCAAGCGGGCGGCAGCTTCTTCTTCGATGATGCCGGCTGGTACCTCTCGCTGATTGCCGCTGCATCCATGATTATCGGCAACACCATGGCGCTGCGTCAGACGAATGTAAAACGGATGATGGCCTACTCCGGAATCGCCCAGGCCGGGTACCTGCTGGTCCCGTTTGTATCGATGACGACGCTGTTTTTTGAACAGGTCATCTTCTTCCTGTTTGCGTATCTCCTGGTCAGCTTCGGGGCATTTGCCGTGATCATGATCGTGACGCGCGACCAGCAGACGGAAGAGCTGAAGGCGTTTGCCGGACTCTATCACCGCTCGCCGATGATGGCCGTTGCGATGAGCATTTTCCTGCTCTCGCTGGCGGGGATTCCGGTAACCGCGGGCTTCTTCGGGAAGTTTTATCTGTTTATGAGCGCACTGGCTCACGCGCAGTACTGGCTTTCCGCCATCATGATCGCGACCAGTGTAGTGTCTTACTACTACTATTTCGGAATCATCCGTCAGATGTATCTGCGCCCGGGGACGACCGAAGCGCCTCTTGCCCTGCCAAAAGGGATCGGCGCTCTCGTTCTGCTGTTGGCAGCAGCGACGGTGGTATTCGGGGTCATTCCGGGCACCGTAACCGATTATATCCATACCTACTTCAACCCGGCGTTTGACTTCGGCAACCTGCTTCAACCGCCGCAGCAGTAATTGTTGGAAGAGAAGGAACAACGAAAAAAGGGGACGGCTTGTTAAAGGCCGCCCCCTTTTCTGCTATTATGGTAAGAACGGAGGGAGTTGAAACCATGATGGAAATATCCGCTGTCCTAAACATTGTCCTGTCAGTGGTTTTTATCGGAGTAAGCTGGTGGGCCCTGCAGGCGTTTCGCTTTGACCTGTTCGTAAAAAAGCCGGACAGTGCGCAGGCGAAGCTGCTGCAGATTCTTCTGTCCATCTTCATCGGTTACGGGGTGGCCCGATTTTTTATGGAATATCTCGGGTGGTCGCTGATGCTCAAAGACCTGTTTTAAATGAAATCTGGGTAGTTGGAACTGGTATATCCCCCCAATTTTACGTGCAAACTAAGAAGTACAAAGAGAGTGCGCGTAGATACCCCAAAAAGTGAAGGAAAGCTCCGAAGCTTATTCCGATTACTTTTTTGGGGGCCCCGTGAACGACAAGGGAGAGGGTACGAGTGAGGAAAGCGTATGGATGGGTGACACTCGTGTTGATGGCGATAGGCTGCCTGGCTCTGTTACTGCCGGCGCAGGCTCGTCAGCTGCAGCCGGCTGCGGCAAATCTGTTAGAGGTAATGGAAGACTCCGGAGCAAAAGGTTTAGAAGTTGAGGTGCGTACCAGCTTATCGATTGGCCAAGCAAGTAGTCCTGAGGAACTAGGTTCACTTGCGAACCAATGGGCAAATAGACTTAACACACCTGCTGCACACGCTGTCATTACGAAGAAAGATGATCGATATGTATATCGAATTGTGTCGAATTACGACGATATTCGACTTCTTTTTCAGGTTACAGGATTGCCCAAAAAGGGTGGTTACCAGGCATATCTTGTATTTCAAATGAAAGGAAGTACTACTACACTACCATATATTGAAAAGATACAGAGTACCGCTGCAGCAGCCCTGAAACAAGCTGGTTTGATTCCGCAATTTAGCACTTGTATTCGTGGAATGTACAGTGATAAGATGAGTGTTGATCAACAGGAGGGTAAGATTTTGTCGATATTTCGAGCCCTTCAGGCAAAGGAACTAGAGCGTTTGCAGGATGAGTCGGTTGTCAGTATTTCAGGCTATACCCGTGCGTGGGAACCGTTCATCGCGTTAAACGATCAAAAGATGAATCTACAGGTGGCAACACACCGAGACACCCAATCTGATGGAACGTGGATCACCGTAGGCACACCAATCATCACAGCGGAATATTAAGCACGCGGAGGGGTACACATTGGATAAAATCATTGTCCGCGGTGGTAAGGCATTAGCGGGAAATGTAAAAGTGTCCGGCGCCAAAAACGCCGTACTTCCGATTATTGCAGCATCCATTCTGGCAGAAGAGGGTACATGCGTCATTCAAGACGTTCCCGCACTGGATGATGTTTATACCATTTGTGAACTGTTGAAAACTCTGGGAATCTCCCTTACATATGACCGAGATGTACTCACGATTCAGGCTTCCCCCCTGACCAGTGTGGAAGCCTCCTACGAACTTGTCCGCAAGATGCGCGCGTCCTTCCTGGTGATGGGACCGCTGCTTGCCCGACAAGGACATGCGCGTGTCTCCCTACCAGGCGGTTGCGCCATCGGAACGCGTCCGATCGACCAACACCTCAAGGGATTTGAAGCATTGGGAGCCAAGATCGAGATTGGACAAGGCTTTATCGAGGCCAGCGTGAACGGACGGTTGAAGGGAGCAAAAATTTACCTCGACATTCCAAGTGTAGGCGCAACGGAAAACATTATGATGGCGGCCACCCTCGCCGAGGGCACGACCATTCTGGAAAACGCGGCGGAAGAACCGGAGATCGTCGATTTGGCGAATTTCCTCAACAGCATGGGCGCGAAGATTCGCGGTGCCGGAACCGGCTCGATCCGCATTGAAGGCGTGGAAAAGCTGCACGGCTGCACGCATTGCGTGATCCCGGACCGCATTGAAGCAGGCACGTTTATGGTAGCGGCAGCCATCACCGGTGGAGACGTGTTTGTTGAAGGAGCGATTCCCGACCACGTAAAGTCCATTACGGCCAAACTTCGCGAAATGGGCGTTGAAGTGGACGAGCTGGAAAACGGGGTTCGCGTTCGCCGTACGGGTCCGCTGAAAGCAGTTGACCTGAAGACGCTGCCGTATCCTGGATTCCCGACCGACATGCAGTCCCAAATGATGGCGCTGCTGCTTGCCTCGGAAGGGACAAGCATCGTAACCGAAACGGTGTTTGAGAACCGCTTCATGCACGTGGAAGAATTCCGCCGCATGAGTGCCAATATTAAAATTGAAGGACGCAGCGCGATTGTGGAAGGCGGCGCTAAACTGACGGGCAGCAAGGTAACGGCAACCGATTTGCGCGCAGGAGCGGCCCTGATTCTCGCCGGCCTGATTGCGGAAGGCGAAACGGAAGTGGGCGGACTCCACCATATCGACCGCGGCTACGTCAACCTGGCCGAAAAGCTGCGCGCATTGGGTGCGCAGGTGGAGCGCGTTTCTTCGCAAAAGTCGGTGGCAAAAGAAGGCGAACCGGCAGCGGAGCCGCTCAAAGTAAGCTTTTCTCCGAATTTCGCATAACGAGACTTGCGCAAAAAGACTTCCTTTTGTCGGGAAGTCTTTTTTTTGTGTATACAGCCGCTAGAAAAGTGTTCGGGGGCTGGGTTTTCTTACCATTTGCTAGAATATCTGCGAACATGTCAACTCTTCCGACTCTCTCATCCTCTCGTTCTATCTCCTCCCCGCGGGACATAGACTAAAACTGTCCAGCACAATACAGGGGAGGATATGTGGCATGAAACGATATCTCGTGATACTGTTGGCAGCTTTTCCGATTCTACTGGTCATGGTACCTGCAGCGCTTGTTACGTTCTTTTCCCCTCAGGGGCCAGACGTTTACGTCGAGACCGGCACGTCCCCCCAGGCGGTTGATCCGGCCAAACAGATCCCCGTCAAAGTGTATCGGACCGAGAAACAAGTGATAGAGACGATTCCGCTTGAACAGTACATTGAAGGTGTCGTCTCTGCAGAAATGCCGGCCGAATTTGAACTGGAGGCGCTCAAGGCGCAGGCGCTGGCGGCGCGGACCTACATCGTGCGCCGCTTGCGGGAAAGCCATTTTGCAGACGTCCCCGAGGGGGCGCACGTCATGGACACGATCAAGCATCAGGCCTACCTGGACGACGCCCAACGAAAGCAGCGATGGGGTGACCAATACGAATGGAAAAGCATGAGGATCCGCCAGGCGGTCCAGGCGACGGCGGGGATCGTTCTGACCTTCAACGGCCAACCGATTGACGCCACCTTTTTCTCAACCAGCAACGGATTTACAGAGAACGCGAGCGATTACTTTGAATCCCCGGTTCCCTACCTGAAAAGTGTCGCCAGCCCCTGGGACATTCAATCGCCGCGCTTTGAAGAAACCGCACGGATCAGTGTGGGGGAGATGGAACAAAAGCTTGGCGTACGAATCGATCGCGCAGCTTCCGGTGACGGTTCCTGGTATCAAATCGTGGAGCGGACGCAGGGGAATCGCGTCGGGAAAATCCGCATCGGCAGCAAAGAATTTTCCGGTCGGGAGTTTCGGGAGCGCCTGGGGCTGAACTCATCGGCATTCTCTCTTGAGCTCAAGGGAGGGCAAGTGGTGATCAAGACACGCGGCTACGGCCACGGCGTCGGCATGAGTCAATGGGGGGCCAACGGAATGGCGAAGACGGGAAAGAGCGCGGAGCAAATCGTAAAGTACTTTTACCAGGGTGTGACGCTGCAAAAATTCGATACGGTCATGCGAGGATAGGCCCATTTTTTGCAAAATTTTTTACCTTTCCCCTTCTCTCTCAGGTTTATGCGCTGAAAATCTGGCGATACTGAGGGATGAGGTGATGAATAAAATGGAAGATCAAAAAAATCAAAATCAACCGATTCCATTCAAGAAGTCTAGCAGTTGGAAAAACTTTTTGGGCAAGAAGTGGGCGTTTCCGGCAATCTACATCGGCACCGCGGCAATCATTCTCGCTTTTGTGATGTGGTACCAGGGCAGCATGACCGATTCCGTGATCGACAAAAGCAATCTGACCAACGGTGTATCGGTTACCACGCCGCAAGAGGGCACAAGCAACCCTGCATCTGATCTGGAGTCCGAGGATGCCGTACCGGTCAACACCACTCAGCCGCTCGCCTGGCCTGTAGCCAAAGGCGTGACCTACGAACTGGGAATGAGCTTCTTCGACGATCAACAGTCGAAGGAAGAACAGGAAGCCGCACTGGTCAAGTTTGAAGACCGATTTATTCCGCATACCGGTATCGACCTCGTCTCCACGGACGGAAAGGGCTTTGATGTCGCAGCCGCTCTCGCCGGAAAAGTGGTAAAGGTGGAAAACGATCCGCTGGTCGGCAATCAAGTGGAAATTGAGCACGCCGACAAGATGGTCACGGTTTACCAAAGCCTGGAAAAGGTGCTTGTGAAACCCGGCGACGAAGTTACGCAGGGCCAAGTGCTGGGAACAGCCGGCCGCAACGTCTTTGAGAAGGACGCCGGCGTACACCTCCACTTCGAAGTTCGCGTCGACGGCAACTCCGTAAATCCGGAACAGTATCTGCTTCAATCCGAAGCAAAAACCCAGTAATTTCGCCAAAAAAACGAAGCCTGCAGAGCAAACTCTGCAGGTTTTTTTCGGGTTTGGGGCCCCGCCCGGCGAAGCGTTAGCTCATGCCGGGTGGGTTTTCTTAGGGTTTGGGGCCCCGCCCGGCGCAGCGATTTCTCCAGCCGGATCGGGGATGTGTACACGCTGTGTAAAAAAGATGTGGTCTTGCTGGCTTGTCAGGCTTGGAAACGTAGAATATGTGTCCGCGCCCACCCATATATTGTATCAGACAATTTTGATACAGGGAGGCGAGTGACGTGCACGATTACATCAAAGAGCGAACCATAAAGATTGGCAGATATATTGTGGAGACGCGAAATACGGTTCGCATGATCGCCAAAGAGTTCGGTGTTTCGAAAAGTACTGTGCACAAGGATTTGACGGAACGACTGCCTGAGATAAATCCGGAGCTGGCGAACCAGGTAAAGGAGATTCTCGAGTACCACAAAGCGATCAGACATCTGCGGGGGGGAGAAGCGACCAAGATCAAATACAAGCGGAGGAGCAAGAAAGTTCGGGTAGAACAGGAAGAAAGCGTATAAAGTTAAAAGAATTTCCTTGTCCTCTCACGAATAACGGCCTATGATAATAGGAGGAATGTATCTGGACAGGGAGGACCTTTCATGTTTAGCAAAGACATCGGAATCGATTTGGGGACGGCCAACGTACTCATTTATGTAAGAGGCAAGGGAATTGTTCTGGATGAACCATCCGTCGTTGCAATCGACAACCAAACCAAAAAAGTTCTGGCCGTCGGAAACGAAGCACGCCGCATGGTGGGGCGTACTCCGGGCAACATCGTCGCCATCCGACCTTTGCGAGACGGGGTCATCGCAGATTTCGAAATTACCGAAGCCATGTTGAAACACTTTTTGGCCAAAATCGGGGGAAAAAGCCTGTTCGCTCGCCCGCGAATCCTCATTTGCTGCCCGACGAACATCACGTCCGTCGAGCAAAAAGCCATCCGCGAAGCGGCGGAACGAAGCGGCGGCGCTCGCGAGGTTTATATCGAAGAGGAGCCGAAGATCGCGGCCGTAGGCGCAGGCATGGATATTTTCCAGCCTTCCGGCAACATGGTGGTGGACATCGGCGGCGGTACGACCGATGTGGCGGTTCTTTCGATGGGAGACATCGTAACGTCCTCCTCCATCAAAGTAGCGGGTGACACATTTGATCTGGCTATAATGCGTTACATAAAAAATAAATACAAATTGCTGATCGGAGAGCGTACGGCTGAGGACATCAAAGTACAAATCGGTACGGTATCCGGCGGACGCCAGGACGAGATGGACATTCGCGGAAGAGACATGGTGACGGGTTTGCCTCAAACCATCACGATTTACTCCCATGAAGTCCAGGAAGCCCTGGCTGAGTCGGTGAGCGCCATTGTACAAGCCTCCAAATCTGTTTTGGAACGAACACCTCCGGAGCTTTCTGCCGATATTATTGATAAAGGGGTTTCGGTGACAGGCGGCGGTGCGTTGCTGCACGGACTGGACCAACTGCTTGCCGACGAACTGAAGGTTCCCGTTCTGATAGCGGAAGACCCGATGATGTGCGTCGCAAAAGGAACGGGCATGATGCTGGAATATCTGGACAAGGTGCCGGCCTATCGGAAGAAGAAGCTTTTTTAGGGGGGAGAATCGCTTGATCAGAGGCTTGTATACGGCCGCATCCGGGATGTTTGCCCTGCAGCGAAAACAGGAGACGTTAGCCAACAACATCGCCAATATCAACACGCCGGGTTACAAACAGGACGAGGGCGTGATGCGCGCGTTTCCGGAGCAGCTTATTTCGCGCATCCGGGACAAGGAGGGACCGGATATCCAGGGCCTTCCCAACATGACCGGACAACCTGTTGCAATTGGACGCCTGCATACGGGCGTGTACATGTCTGAGGCATTGCCAAACTTCCGGCAAGGGGACATCGCCGAGTCGAACAATCCGTACGATGTCGCCCTCCTCGACAACCTGCAGCCGGATCAGGACGGAAACGAGCGCCGTCTGTTTTTCAGCGTAGCCAGGCTGGAGAATCCGCAGCAACAGCCGGTTGCCGCACCGGAGCAAATCCGCTATACCCGCAACGGCAACTGGAGCGTGAACCCGGACGGGTATCTCGTCACATCGGACGGCTACTACGTGCTGGATGAACAAAATGCGGCGATCAACGTCCAAACGGCAGGACAGAATCTACATATCAGTTCCACGGGTGAACTTAGCTATACCGACCCGACCAACGGCGAGCAGTTTTATAAGCTCGGGTTAAAAGCAGTGGCAAACCCGAGCCAGCTGGTGCGGGAAGGCCAAAACGTCTATCGCTGGCAGGGAGAAGGTCAGCCCGCCAACGTCGAGGCTGCGGACAGCGGCTTTTACGGATTGAAGCAGGGCTGGATTGAGCGCGCCAATGTGGATGCCGCCCAAACCATGACCGACATGATGACGGTATTGCGCGCTTATGAAGCCAACCAGCGGGTGATCACGACACTGGACGGCACGATGGACAAGGCTGTCAATGAGATCGGCCGGGTAAACGGGTAAGATAGGAGGAAGCATCGATGCAGTCACTCAATATCTCCAGCGCAGCGCTCCGCAGCGTTCAGCAGGCGCTTGACACAACCGCAAACAACCTGGCAAACCTGGATACGGTCGGCTTCAAGCGCCGTACCGCGTCGTTTTCCGAGCTGCTGTTTGATTCCATGAACGAACAGCCGGCTGAAGACAGGCAGCGCACATCGCCGCCCGGACTGCGGATTGGCAGCGGAGTGCGGCTCGGGATGACCAAACTGGATTTGTCCCAGGGCAGCGCCAAAATAACCGAGATCCCGACCGACCTGATGATTGAAGGAGAAGGGTTCTTTGGTGTCAGCCGTTTAACCCGGGACCCGGACACCAACGAACTGCGGGAAGAAATTCGTCTGACGCGCAACGGGGGGTTTCAGATCAAGCAATCCCCTGAGTACAACCAATATGCCTTGACGACAGCCAACGGCGATTATCTGGTGGATGAAAGCGGTGTTCCCATCCTGATGGACAATCCGGGAGAGCTGAAGATCACGCCGGAAGGCCGCGTGTTGAATGACGGAGAAGAAATTGCCCGCATTGCCGTCTGGAAGGTGGACAATCCTGATCAGTACCGGCAGGTCGGCGAAAATGAATTTTTACTTACGCCCGGCCAACCTGTAACGAACTTTGCCTTGTCAGCTGCCACCATTCGTCAGGGAGCTTTGGAGGCGTCCAACGTCGATCTCCAACAGGAAATGGCACAGCTGATCAACACCCAGCGGGCTTTCCAGCTGAACTCCCGCGCCATCGGCATCACCGATCAGATGATGGGGGTTGCCAATTCGCTGCGAAGCCGTTAATCTGTTGGTAAAAGGCCGGAGGACAAGCATGATGGATCAAGTGAAGGGACAACGCTTTGTGCACGACCTGCAGGAAGCGGAGAGAGAACAGAGCAAACGAAACAGGAAGTGGCTGGCATTGGCCTCAAAGGCTTTGCTGGTTCCGCTTCTGCTGTTTTTCTCGCTGGTAGTCGGCTTGCTGATCGGCTACAGTGTCATGGGAAAAAGGCCGGTCTCCGAAGTGTTTGACTGGAATACGTACAAGCACATGTACGACCTGATTTTTGCAGGAACCTGAAGCAAGAAGCGGCATCAGCCCCAAACGGAATGTGGTTTGGGGCTTCACTGTTGTGCAGGACTTGTTTGCGCGGGACTTGTTGTCGGCTTTGTCCACAGAGTATAATGGAAAAGTGATTCAATAAGGGAGCGTCGAAGGTTTGATAAACTGGAAGGTCCGCGTGCCGCTGGCCGGGCTTTTACGGAGGGAGTATCCGTGAATATTCCAAATGCGCTTACCGTTTTTCGCATGGTACTCATCCCTTTATACCTGTACATCTTTTTCTCGCCGTTTCCCTATCATGTTGAGATTGCCCTCCTGGTTCTCATAGTGGCGGGAATAACGGACATCGTGGACGGATACATCGCGCGAAAGTACAAGCTTGTAACCACGTTCGGGACAATGATGGATCCACTGGCAGATAAGCTGATGATGATGGCGGTGATTGCCTCATTGTTTTTGACAGAGCGGATCAGTGTGTGGGCCGCCCTGTTTTTCTTTGCCCGTGATCTGGGGATGATTGTTGCATCCGCTTTTTTTCACTTTCGCGGAAAAAAGACAGTGCCTGCGAATACGTTCGGAAAGTTGACGACCGTACTGTTTTACATTGCGTTTCCGCTGGTGATGTTTCGATATCCGTACGGCGAGATCATTTTGTGGAGCGCCATCCTGTTTTCGTTTGTGACCAGTGCGATCTATCTCGTGAAGTTTCGTTTGTTGAACCGCGTGCCATAATAGAGGCAGAGGGGGAAAAGAGCACTTCCGATAAGGGAAGCGCTCCTTTATGGTTAACCCCGTTCTCTCTTTGGAGGGAAAGGGAGTTGTCTTTAGTCTAAGTTGGCTGCACATCCTTCATGCATAGAGCAAAACGATAAAAAGATGGAAATGGAGCGGTTGGAATGGAAGGGAAGACCCAATTGGACGTTACACAAATCCAGGAAATGATCCCGCATCGCTATCCGTTTTTGCTGGTTGACCGGATAATTGACCTGGAGATCGGCAAACGTGCGGTCGGCATCAAAAACGTCACGGTGAATGAACCGTTTTTCCAGGGACATTTCCCAGGGTACCCCGTGATGCCGGGAGTGCTGATCGTGGAAGCGCTGGCACAAGTGGGGGCCGTTGCGGTTTTGAGCATGGAAGAAAACAAGGGCAAGCTGGGCTTTTTCGCGGGAATCGACCAGTTTCGGTTCAAGGAGCAGGTGAAGCCGGGGGATACGCTGACGCTGGAAGTGGAAATGACCCGTGTGCGCGGTTCCATAGGAAAAGGCCGCGGAACAGCAAAAGTAAATGACAAGGTTGTGGCAGAAGGGGAGTTGATGTTCGCCCTGGTCGCAGCTGGACAAGCACATTCATGATTTTTTCTTGTATGTGCTTTTCTTTTGGGGTAGAATGGCTAATGTGCAACTTTTCCTAGCGTTTTCACGTCTAATGTGGTAATGAAGGTGAATGAGTTGACCATGAAGGTCGCCAGTATTTTGGGTGTGCCGTTTTCCACCCGCAGCTTTGACGAAACAGTCGCCGACCTGGTTGAGCGGATCCAAAGCGGAGAGCGTACGCACGTCGTCACCGCCAATCCGGAGATCGTGATGGTCGCACGGGAAAATAAGTCGTTTCGAACCATTTTGGAACAAGCCTACGTGGTCCCGGACGGCATCGGGATCGTGTATGCAGCCAAATGGACAAACCAGCCGATCAGGGAGCGTGTGACCGGAATCGAGCTGTTGGAAGCGTTAATGCGGGAAGCCGATCGCAAGCACTGGAACGTATATCTGTTAGGGGCAGCACCGGACGTCAACAGGCTGGCCGCTGAAAGGCTGGCGGAACGCTTTTTGGGTGCTCGCATCGTAGGGTACCGAGACGGGTACTTTCAAAAGAACGAAGAAGAAAAGGTGGCGCAAGAGATTGCCGAGCGGAAACCCCATCTGCTGTTTGTCGCATTGGGTGCACCCAAGCAGGACGAGTGGATTTCATCCTACTGGGATCGCTTGCAGGTTCCTTTAGTGATGGGAGTAGGGGGCAGCTTTGACGTGATCGCCGGCAAGGTGAAGCGAGCTCCGGTATTGTGGCAAAAACTCCACCTGGAGTGGATGTACCGCTTGCTATCCCAGCCTTCTCGCTGGAAGCGCCAACTGGCCATTCCGCGATTCGTTTTTACCGTCTTGTGGGAAAAGTGGGGAAACCGTTCCTAGACGTACCCGTAGAGAGGAGAAACAACCGATGTCTAACCTAGTCTTCGGGCTATTGACTTCGCTGATCGTAGCGTTTATCGCTACTCCCTATGTAAAAAAACTAGCCGAAAAGATCGGGGCAGTGGATGCGCCCAACCAGCGAAAGGTCCATACGCGGATTATGCCGCGCATGGGCGGCCTCGCCATCTACCTGGGGTACCTGGCAGCGTTTTTCCTGTTTGTCCCGTTTTCCACGCATAAGGAAATGCTCGGGATCTTTATCGGGGGAACCATGATCATGCTGGTGGGGATGCTCGACGACAAGTTCCAGCTGTCTCCCAAGTGGAAGCTCTTGGGGCAGTTCGTTGCTACTTCCATTGTCGTCATCCCGTTTGGTTTGAAAGTAGGGATTGTGAAACTTCCCTACAACGGATACATTGATTTTACAGAAGGCTGGCTGTTCTGGCTGGCCGTGCCGATTACGATTTTCTGGATCGTAGGCGTGACCAACTCCGTTAACCTGATTGACGGCCTGGACGGCTTGTCTGCCGGCGTGTCGGCGATTGCCACTGCAACGATGGCAGTGATGGCGCTGTTGATGGAGCCTGAGAACACGGCGGTGGCGATTTACTGCATGGTGCTCTTGGGCGCCATTCTGGGATTCCTGTATTTCAACTTCCATCCGGCCCGCATCTTCATGGGGGATACCGGTTCGCTTTTTTTGGGCTTTAACCTGGCTGCCCTGTCCATTATGGGCTTTAAGGAAGCGCTGTTCATCTCGTTCATCATCCCGATCGTCGCGCTGGGCGTGCCGCTGTGGGACACGTTCTTCGCCATCGTGCGCCGCATCGTGAACAGAAAGCCGATTTCCAGTGCGGACAAGGGACACCTGCACCACTGCCTTTTGAACATGGGCCTTTCCCATCGGGCGACGGTGCTCGTGATCTACGGCATGAGCATCTTCTTCGGATCGATGGCCATCGTCCTGTCCCAGACCAAAGAACTCTGGACAACGGTGATCATCATCACGGCACTCCTGTTCATCATCCACATGGCCACGGAAGTGGTCGGCCTCGTCAGCCGCCGCCACCGTCCGCTGATCAATACCTATCGCAGGCTGAAAGTGAAGTACTACGCAACGAAACGAAGTCACTAAGAACGCGAGTCCCGTTAACCGGGGCTCGTTTTTTCTTGCGGGCGCTTTCTGTCGGTTGCTATACTTTCTGTAAGGATTTGAGAGGAGCGATGGCGATGGAGAGACGGCTCCAGGAGATGCTGACGGATATAAAAGGATTCATGAAAGAAGAACTTGGCAAGGTCAGAGACGAGCTTCGGCAGGATATGAATGCGCTAAAAACGGACCTTCGGCAGGAGATTGCACAGACAAAGGCTGAATTACAGCAAGAGATTTCCGGACTGAAACAAGACGTCTCGGAACTGAAACAAAGCGTCTCAGAACTGCAACAAGACGTTGCTGGCCTCTCAGTTGAGATCTCGGAGATTAAAACCGAACTCGTTGACGTCCATCGCAAGCTCGATGTCCTTTACGAGCAGGTAGCAGTCAATACGGAAAATGACCTCAAGATGAATGAAGTCGTCGAGAAATTACACGAATTAGAGACGGATGTGCGGATTATCAAAAAGATTGTCGCGAATCAATAAGTAGCGATGTGGTCGAGCCTGAACCGTAGGCTCTTTTTTTATTTGTGTAAATTCCCGTTAAACCTAAATGGAACAGCGGAATAAGCCGATACATAAAGTGAGACAAGCCTTTCGTTTGCTGTTCAGGAAAAAGGAAGTGGTGGTGGGAACGCGCAAGAAACGAAAAAAACAGCAAACCCGCGGAGCGGACTTTTCTGTCGATGGAAAAGTGCCAATCCATCAAATAGAACGAGATTGGAGAGGTGAGAAGATTGGTTCATTTTTTTCGCAGAATGCAATCAGGCACAGCAGTCGTTCTCTCGCTGTTGATGGTAGTTTCACTGCTGTTCCCGATGGGGGCAAGCGTAGCAAATGCGGCGACTAATGAAGGGGTTACCGGAGGAGGAATTACGCTTACCGGTTTCGATCCGTTGAAAGGAACGTCCGCCAATCCCCATATCAACTACGAATCCAGGATTACCTTGAACGGTACGTACGGCAGTGGGACTGTCGGAGAAAATCTGCGTCTCAAAATCATTACCAACAATGGACAAACCGTTGAGGATCTGAGCAGCATCAAACCGGTCATTACCAGTGCGACGTTCAGTTTTTCCTTCAAGGATATCAACTTAAAACCAGGAATGAACCAGATTGCTTTCTATGAGACAACAGGCAGTGTAACCAAGGACCTGCTTTCGTTTTACGTTCAGTACAATAACACCCCGGTACTGAGCGAACTGGAAGTGAATGGAGTAGCTCTGTTATCTGACCCTACCGTCATTCGCGTACCGTCTTCGAACAAGCTGGTGCTTTCGTTCTCCGGCAAGGCAATCAACGCTGACTCGGTAAAGGTAGTCAACAGGACGACCAATCAGACATTTTTGGATGACGTGAGCCAATCCGGCAGTTTTTCCGTAGACGTTGATGCCCAGCTTGGCTTTAATATGTTTGATATCTCTGCCTACAACAGCTCGCGTGAAGTAGGGTTGAAACAGCGCAGTATTGTCGTAACGCTGACAGGCGGCACTCAGGGTGCGGCGGACCAGTTCTATAATGTAGATTTGACCGGAGTGAGTGCTGCACCGTTTTCGCTTGTTCCACTGCAGACACCAACGCTTGTTGGACAGGCTGCTCCGCCCGCCAGTTTTACCGTTACCGGTAAGGCCCTGTTCTACGCTCCCTCTACGATTGAGTTGTTCCGAAAGGTAGATACGAGTGATCTGGACCCCAGTGATGGAATCGATACGTTAGCCGACCCTGCCACACTGATTTTGCGGGACACGACCACCGGTTTACCGGTAGCTGCGGGAACGCATATCCCAAATTTCAAGGCGGACTTGTCCGGTGACTTTAAGCAATATGACATCTCTGCAAGCATTCCCTTTAACAGTTGGGTAGACGGGCGTACGTACGAACTGGAATTCACCTATCCTTACGTGGAGGCGACAACCGTCAGCGGAGTTCTGACAAAAACGGATAAGACAGCTTCCGTGGCGAGCTACAAATATTCGTTTACGTACATGGATCCCAACTCCGCGCGGATCATCAGTGTCACGAATCAAGATGAAAACAAGCCAATCGTGTTGGGAACCACAGTCAACCCGATTCGTGTATCACCGCTCAAGTTAACGATTGACGGGGCAAACATTGACACCTTTGAAGTGTATTACAATGACAGCCCTACGAAATTGAATATCGGGACAGACTACACCTTCACTCCATCGGCTCCGCCATATACGCTGAGTCTGATTAAGCTTCCCCCGGGAGAAACGAAGGTGACACTAGTCGGGAAGGATACCACCGCGCCGGTTTCGCCGGATGCCAAAGTAGACTTTGTGATCAAGCCGGAGATTGCCCCGTTCCTGGCACTGAGCTATGTGGATGGAACGAGAAAGTTTATTGACAACAGTTTGCAAATAACGGACATTGCGCAAGTTAAGGATCTGGATGTGCAAGTGTACAACTACACGTGGACGAATGATGGAGACATTACCGATTCGGACGGGGACAAGGTCAAGCTGAATGGAATAGAAATTGCGCAGGCGGCCCCAACACCCGGATATCACACGAGAGTATCAGCAGGCACCTTGACGGCCGCTTTACAGCCGGGAAGCAACACACTCACATTTGAATTCGATAACGTGCCGGATGCAGTCTTCACCTACACCATCTTTTACAACAAGGATAAAATTCCAGGTGTGGAAAACATCAAGCTGAAAGTCGAGCAAAACAAAACAGACATTGAACTGACGAAAAAATCAACGGATTCAGCTTACAGCACCAATGCCTTCTTCCTCAGCGAGTTCTCATTTGACGTCAAAGACGCTACCAGCGTTGAGGTGTTGAAAGACGGCAAGACGATCGCATCGTATAAGTACACCGATACGGATGGCAATGGATCATTAGATAAGTGGGTATTCCAGGATGCGGTGGTAGACAAGGCAAGAGATGATGCGGCAAAAGGCATTACCGACCTGGAGGATGTCTTTAATAAGCGGAACTTCCCGAATCCTCCGGCATCCGCAACAACAAAAGACAACAGCTTTCAAGCAACCATGACCAGCCGTCAATACGGTACGGAGCTGCTGGACGAGCTGGAAGACTTGAATTTGAATGAAGCTGATCTCGAAGCGCGGTTGAAGCTGTTCCCGCTGACGCTGGGGAAAGGTAACGATACTACCTATGAAATCGTTGCTTCCGATGGGGGCGTAGTAACCAGGCAAAAGGTTACGGTTTCCCAAGAGACCCATTCCTGGACGGTGTTGTCGCCAACCAAGCTTGAGAATGCGCCCTATGCAACAGTAAACACGAATAGTGTACCCATTAAAATCTTTGCAGAAAATGCTACAAAGGTAACGTTCGGAAAAATCGAAGCGGTCGCTCACAATACAGACAAACCGGACTTTGAATACGATGAGAAGCTGGGGAAATCCATTCCGCAGAGTTATTATGTATTTGAGGCCAACGTTCCCTTAAAGCCTGGTTTGAACACCGTGAAGTTTTCCGTCATTGTCGGAAACCAGACATATAATGATGAAGTGCGCATTTACAACGTGAATTCCTCGGTAAGCGGTGCGGAAAGCCGTGATACCTTTGGCAAGAAAACGACATTCAGCGTTTTTGAAAAGGCTCTCGAACTGAAATTCCCGGCGGGTACCGTCTTGTTGGCCCCTTCCAATAACCGGGAAGGCAACGAGATCAACATACCGCAGACAGATATCTTCACAGACGTGTCGTTGTACTTTGGAATTGCGGATCGCACCAATGGTCGAATCAATCTCGAGGATGACGGCTTGGAAGACGACATGCAGGATCTACTTCGCATCAACTCCGACTTTAACTATGCAAGTCCGCTCTATTATATCGATGCGGGGAATGCAAAACCGGGAAGTACCGACGATGATCGGGCGCCGGGTGGCCGCGATCCTTACTTTGATGGAGAAGTGAACGGTGTAGAGATGGAACCGTTCATCGATCGTTGGGAGGATAACCTCGTTCCAAGCAAACAGGGAACGGTCACGATCAAGTACGATTCTTCCATTGTAAATGCGGCGAACAACATTCTCACGGTCTTTTACAATAACGGAGATGAATGGAAAAACCTCGGCGGGGTTGTCAACACGGGCAAGAAAACGATTACGGTTCCATTTAAAGGCTTCGGCTATTACATTGTAATGAAGACGCGGGAATCGTTTAGTGACGTGATAAAACATCCTTTTGCGCGCGATTCGATTGAAACACTCTATGCAAAAGGGATCATGAACGAAGCCCCCGGCAGCGGCTTTGGCACCGAGCTGAAGATCAACCGCGGGGAATTTGCCACCATGATCGTAAAGGCGCTCGATCTTCCCATCAATGCCGGACCGTACAGGGACAACAACGAAGATGATCCATCCGAACCAACGTTCCGAGATGTGCGCCCGAGTGACGATGATTGGGATTATGAGTACAAGTACATCGAAACGGCCGCGCGCGCAGGTATCATCCGCGGCAAGGATACGGGAGCATTCTATCCGGAAGATTCGGTTACACGGGAAGAGGCCAGCGTCATGATTGCGCGAGCACTCAACCTGAAGCTGGGGACTCCGGAAGCAGCGAAACTCGCTCTTGGAAAGATGTATACAGATGCTCAACTGATGGACCACTACGCAGCGGCTTCTGTACTCGCAGTCAGCAAGGCCAAAATCATGAACGGCGAGGTAAACGACCCAACCGCCAAAAAGCCGACGTACCGCTTCAATCCAAAAGGCGATCTTACCCGCGCCGAAATGGCTGTCATCACGCTCCGCATCATGGTCCAACTCAAAAAACTTCCCAAACAATAACCAACAACAAAAAGCTGAAGCAGGGGCGGCCAACCCCTCTTCAGCTTTTTGCTTCCTCAATCCGCTCTCTCAGAAAAAAGATCTGTTTTTCGTGTTCCCACACCTTGTTTTCCAAAAAGGAAAGCCGATCTTTTTTTCGCTTTCCCGCATCTTTTCGTTCTTCAAGATCCGCGAGTATTTCCTCTGTCTTTGAATCCAGCTGATCCAATCGAACATGAGCCTGTCCCACCATTTTGATCATGGTGGACGTCATTTCCTCCAGGTTGTCTAACCGCTTGTCAACCTGCTCAAATCGCTTGTCAATCTGGTCTAACCGCTTGTCAACCTGCTCAAACCGCTTGTCAATCTGGTCAAACCGCTTGTCAACCTGCTCAAATCGCTTGTCAATCTGGTCAAACTTTGCCTCCATCTGCTCCAGCTTGCCAAACAAGTCGTCCAACGTTCTACCCATAACCCTCGCCCCCTTGCCATCCTCTTCCCTAAGCGTAAATGAGGACAACACTCCGAGCAAGATTAATTCTCGTCCCCCTGCACAGCTTCCACCGGCACCTCGACGTACTCCTTCTCTTTGCGGACGATCTGTGCCTGTCCATGGGTCAAATCAATCATGTGTGAAACGAATGCCTCTTCTTCCCCGTCTGGAATTAAGAGGTGAACGGTCACCCGGTCCGTATAATCGGTTTGCTTCACCCGATGCTGGCCGATGCGCAGTTCGTTTTCCACCTTGCCCCACCAGTGGTAGTCGACGCTGACCGAGATGTTGTGATGCAGCTGGTGAATGACGATGCCGGCTGCCTTCAGGGCGACCACCGTCCCTGCCGTATAGGCCCGGACCAGACCGCCTGCTCCCAGCTTGATGCCGCCAAAGTAGCGTGTCACCACGACTACCGTGTCCTTGCATCCGTTTTTCTTGATGCACTCCAGGATCGGTTTCCCCGCCGTGCCGCTCGGCTCCCCGTCATCGCTGGAGCGCTGAATCTGGTCATGTTCCCCGATGACGAACGCCGAGCAGTTATGGGTGGCATCCCAGTGCTTCTTTTTTATCATGGCGATAAACGCCATTGCTTCTTCTTCGGAAGTAACGCGTTGGGCATAGCCGATAAAACGGGAGCGCTCGATGACGATTTCATCTTCCCCGTACCCGGCTACGGTTTTGTACTGCTGTAACATGCCAAATCACCTCATGAAAAGCATAGCATGTTCACGCCAGCCTCCGCCAATGTTGAAATTTTTCCGCCTGCACTTCGTATCCCTTCATGATAGAGGTGCAGTCATCCAATCGGGAAAGGAGCAATATAGATGTAAGGTGCGTCAAAAAGGTTATGCGAATGGACCAACTGTGTTATAGTGAGTTTGGGACAAATTGTAAAAGGAGTGGAAAAAAATGAACTTTCCATACTCGTCGAAAAAATGGATCGCCGTTTCCATGGCGGCATTCCTGCTGACCACAGCCGGTGTCGGAGCCGCCGCCACCACGCAAAACACCCAAGCGACAACCGGCACACCTGCCGCCACCCAGGCACAAGCCGCCGCATCGGATGAGCTCACCGTCGCAAAGGCAATCGAACAGGCGCTTCAAACCAACAGCGCCCTCCAATCCAAACGCCTGGAAGCGAAAAACGCCGACATCAACGCGCGTTTGGTCAACGAAACCGTCGGTGAAATTCCGAGCGATTTTATCGAATCCCTGGGTGCCGCCCAGCAAAAATATGTGACCGAAGCCAAATCGGAAATGGCCAAGAAGCTGAACGCGCTGGTGGTCAAGGCGACAGAGAGCGCGACCAAGCTCGGGGCGCAAAAGGTGTATTACGATTTGCTCCATGCCAAGGCGGAACTTGAATTGAAGAAACAAAGCCTGAACCGGGCCCAGACCCAGCTGAAAATCGCAAAAGCAGCTTTTGAGGTAGGAACAAAGGCAAAAACCGACATCCTGCAGGCAGAAATGGGAGTGGCAGGCGCCCAGGCTGCCCTGGCATCCGCCGAGAACAATCTGATCATCTCCCGCATGAAGCTGAACGAGTTTCTCGGGGTGGAACTGACCAAGGAGTGGAAGCTGTCGGAGGATAACAAAACCCTGACGCCCAACCCGATGACGCTGGAGCAGGCAACCGAGCTTGCGCTGAAGCAGCGCGTCGAGATGTTCCAAAAGCAGGAAGAGCTGAAACTGGCGGAATTGACGCGCGACTTGATTGCCAAATACTCTGCTCTCTCCACCTATCAGGGTCAGGTAGCCCGCAATGACGTGGAAAAGGCAAAGCTGGCGATCGAGGAACAAAAGCGCGACATTTCCCTGCAGGTGGCAGAAGCCTACTACAACCTGAACGCAGCCAAGCTGGCGGCGGAGTTTCAGAAAAAGGCGAAGGAAGCGGCAGCGGAAAGCTATCGTCTGACCCATCTCCGTTTTGAAAACGGGCTGGCCACGACGCTGGAGGTCATCCAGGCGGAGGAAGAGCTGTCGAATCGTGAAAATCAGTATCAGGTAGCAGTTCGCAACTACAACCTGGCTGTCGTCAATTTCGAAACAGCATTAGGAAACTGAGTAAGGAACTGCATGGCCTGTTGCTTTGCTGGAAAAAGGTTCTATAATGACAGATTGCCAAACGTCCCCTATAATACGAGTTGTGGGTGATATTCATCACCCCGATGAATACATAAAAACCCACGGCAAAAATTTTTAAATCTTTTTCGGAGGCACCGCAACTTTTTCCTGAGTGAAGCGTTTAATAGAATGTCACACGAAATACGGGGAATTGTGTAAAAAAGATTCACGAAATCTAGCAACTGTGATACACTACTAGATGTTGCATTTACACAATACAGAATATAGTAGAGAATTCCTAACATTTCAAAAATTCGGTCCTGCGAAAGGAGGTGAAACGCGCTTGCAGGATTCGGGCTCTAAAAAGAAAGATACATCCAAAACCATTATTCCCCAAGAACAATCCGTTTATTCTAGAGGAGGAGAACCTAAGGTTATGAAAAAGGTTGTTAACAGCGTATTGGCAAGTGCACTGGCACTTACTGTTGCTCCTATGGTAGTAGGTGCAGAAGAAGCAGCGGCTCCTAAAATGGATCCAGCTCTGGAATTGACCGTAAAACGTCTGAACGCTCTTGGTCTGGTTTCCGGTTACGGCAACGGCGACTTCGGCGTAGACCGCACCATCACTCGTGCTGAGTTCGCTACTCTCGTAGTACGCGCTCGCGGACTTGAGCAAGGTGCGAAACTGGCTCAATTCCAATCCAACTTCACTGACGTAAAAACCTCCGACTGGTTCGCTGGTTTCGTTAACGTCGCTTCCGGTCAAGAAATCGTAAAAGGTTTCCCGGACAAATCCTTCAAACCGCAAGCTCAAGTGACTTACGCGGAAGCGGTTGCCATGATCATCCGCGCACTGGGCTATGAGCCTTCCGTTAAAGGCGTATGGCCAAACAACTACATCGCAAAAGCTTCCGAGCTGGGTATTGCGAAATCCATCAACACTCCGAACAACGCAGCGACTCGCGGCGATGTATTCAAAATGCTTGACAACGCTCTTCGCGTTGACCTGATGAAACAAGTTGAGTACGGTACGGACATCCGCTTCGAAGTCCGCGATGGTCAAACCCTGCTGACTGAGTACCTCGATGTAACGGTTCGCGACATGGAATGGGCAAACAGCGACGACAACGAAGCTGAAGATCTGCCATTCGTAACCAACGTACCAGTGGTAGGTCTGGGCACACTGGATGCCAACGAAGTAACTCTCGACGGCCGTGCAGCTGGTCTGGGCACCTCCACTTACAAAGTGGCTGACGGCATCAACCCGAACAACTTCGCTGGTCAGCACGTACAAGTGTGGGTAAAAGACGGCAAGGAAAAAACCATCGTATGGATGGAAGGTTCCGAAGACGAAGAAGTAATCAACGGTCGTGTGGACACCTGGTACTACGATGAGAAAGTTCAAAGCAACGGCGACAAAGTAGACAGCAAGTCCGACATCGCCAAGCTGGAACTGCTCCTCGACAACGAAAAAACATACAGCTTCTCTGAAAATGTTGCTGTTTCCTACAACTTCAAACGCTTTGGCACTGGCGAGAATGCTGCTAAAGGCCTGAGCGCCATCATGGACGGCAACGGTACCTTCGCTGCTAAAGTCGTTCTCAACGACGAAGGCGAAATCTCATACATCCACGTAATTGACGACGTTACTGTTGACCAAGCAGTGGCTGGCGTTAAATACGGTTCCGAAGTGATCGAGAAAGTAGACGCTGACAAGAAGAAAATCACCAACCTGGAAGGCGGCTCCTTCGATCTGAAAGACAAGGAAGAAGGCGAAGACTTCCTGGTATTCATCAACGGTCAACCTGCGAAACTGGCAGACCTGAAAGAAAATGACGTATACACTGTATACTATGCTGACGGCAACAAAAACAAGCCGCTGGTATTCGTTACCCGCAACGTAGTAGAAGGCAAAGTAGACAAAGTCGAAATCCGCAACTCCGGCGACAACCGTCTGAAGATCGGTGACAAGACTTACCGTGTACGTTCCGCTTCCTACTCCGAGAACGCAAACAAAGACGTTGCAAAAATTACCAACGACGAGCTGCGTGACCTGGATGGCGTAGAAGTAACACTCTTCCTCGCTCCAGATGGCCGTATCCGTCACATCGTAACCAAAGACAATGTGAACGATCGTAAATTCAAAGCGATCCTCACCAAACAAGCGGTGTACGACAGCAAGGACGACAAGTGGAATTTCACTGTATACTCCGAAAAGGACAGCAAAGTGAACATTTCCATTGAAGCGGAAGACATCAAGGACGCAGACGGCAACAAGCTGACTGACGACGAAGTGGAAGCACTGTTCGTGCCAAGCAAAGATCAGGACGAACTTCTGCTGCTGGAAGTAACGCTTGACTCCAAAGGCGAAGCTGAGAAAGTTCAAATCCTCGACACAACCGGCCTCCAAATGCTGGAAGGCGACGCTTGGGAGAAAGCAGCTGACGAAGATGGCGACACTCTGAACGTAACCATCGACGGCAAGAAGAAAACATTCGATGTAACGGATGACACCGTTGTATTCGATATGACTGGCGAGATCACGGATGGCAAACGTGTTGAACTGAAAGATGCTGACATCGCGAAGTTCAAGAGCGTTGCTGACGACGAAGATCTGACTGTATACTACCTCGTCGATGACAACGAAGTAGACACCATCTTCGTAGTAGAAGGCGACGGTATCGAAAGCAACACGCAATACGGTTATGTGAAATCCTTTGGCCGTGCCGGCGACGACGACATTACTGTATTGACCAAAGTTGACGGCAAGTTCGAAGAGAAAACGTACAAACTCGACGGCGATGCTGACGATCTGTTTGGCGATGTAAACCGTTTTGACTTCATCAAGTTCTCCCTCAACAGCGACAACGAAGTCATCATCGACGACGTTGTGAAGATCGTTGAAGGTTCCGGTGAGGATGAACTGGAAGGTTTCGCTGAACTGGCAATCGACAACACCGATGCAGATGAGCTGGAAGAAGCTGAACTGGATCGCCTGACTGTAGCTCGCGTTGACGATGTAGATGGCCGTAAGATCACCTTCAAAACAGAAGATGAAACCTACGAGTACCTGACTGACGCGAACACTGTATTCGTAAACGACGACTTCGAAATTCTCGATGGCGTACAAGAAGGCGACTACGTAGTTCTGGTTGAAACCGATGACGATTCCCAACGTTTCGACTTTGTACTCGTAGTATCTGACGAAGATACTGTTGAGGAAGAAGAACTCGAAGACAACGCTCTGGCGTTCCTGGCTCAATCCGATGAAGGTATCACAGTCGAAGATCCATCCGATGAGCCGTCCGACGAGCCAGTAGATCTGATCGATGAGGATTCCTTCACTGCTACAGAAGTTGAAAAACTGCCAGGCATGCTGTCCCAGTACACTGTAACTGGTCAAGGTGAAGCCGGTGCAACTGTAACACTGACTGTAGATGGTCGTTCTGCAACAGCTACTGTTGCTGCAAACGGAACCTTCACTGTTTCTGTAGTTGGCAAAGTCGGTGTTGCTAACTTCACCATCGAAGCAAGCAAAGGTGACGATACCGAAGGTCCTTTCACTGGAACTTTCACGAAGTAATTCTCTTCAAGCAGTAAACGGTTGACTTGGTTATGATGATACGGGGACAGGGAGGCAGCTCTCTGTTCCCCCAAATTACCAGCTTCCAGTCGACGACTCATGAAAAAGATCAGAAGAGATACATCAACAAGACAAGACATAACAGTGTGTCTCTTCCATAAAAATTCCTATCAGTATCTGGAGGGGTAGTACGTGAAAAATAAGAAGTTGGTTCTTTCTGTACTGTCTACAGCAGTTGTAGCTAGCATGGCAACTTCCGCTTTTGCAGCGCCAGGCGCTGGTCTTTACATCGGCGGTAACGTAGACAAGTATTATTCCGTTAATGCTTTCCTCGCTGACGCAAACTTTGATAACGCTCTGGATGAAATTCTCAATGTTGGTCTGAATAAAGTCCTCTTTGTAGGTGCTGATGGTAAAGCCGCTAACCTCGAAGAGATCTTTATGGCTGACAAAATCGAGGACGTACTGGAAAACGTAACTGCCGCTGACTTCGAGACAGATGGCTACGCTCCAGTGAATACAGATGGCACAACTGGTACAGCGATTCACCCTGAGCAAGATCCAGATCTGGGTGCTCCAGGCGAGCTGGCGATTGAAAGTGTAAGTGCTATTGACGCTACGACTGTTGAAGTTACTTTCTCTCAAGAAGTTGATGAAGCTTCTGCTGAAACGCTTGCAAACTATGTATTGTCTAAACAAGTAACTCCACCACAAGCTCCAGTAAATATTGTTAGCGCGACTTTGGATGCTGACAAAAAGAAAGTAACTTTGGTATACCCTGCAGGAACTTTTGCTCCGAACACTAAGTTTAACCTCTATGTTTCTAACATTCGTCTTGCTGAAGACTTGGATGTTATCCTGCCACAAACAACTAAGGAAATTACAATTGCTGACGTAGCTCCAGCAGTTGCTGGTGTATCTTTGGTTGGTACTGCAGGTGGAAGCAGCACTGTTGACATTACATTCACACAAACAGTTAATGCTGGTACTGTTGCTGGCTATGTTGCTAAAACAGAAGGCGAAACAGACAAAGTAGCTACTAGTGCAAACGTATTAGCAGATGGAAAAACTGTTCGTGTTACGTTCCCAGCTTTGACAGCTGGCAAAGCATACACAATCGCTCTTCCAGACGATGTTCAAAACGGTTTTGGCAAGTTGATCGCTGCGGATGCTACTGCTAGCTTGACTGCAGTTGCGGACACTGTTAAACCAACGATTGTATCAGTAAGCCAAGATACTGAAGAAACTGATGCTGACGATCAAGTTCTCAACATCAAATTCAGCGAAAAAGTTAACGCGTCTACAATTACTGTTACAGTCTTTGCTGCCGACTTCTCTAGCCAAGCGGCAACTATCGTAGCTGCTGTTAACGGTCAAGATACAGTACAAGTGACTGTACCAGACACTTTTGAGTTGAAAGCTGGTCAAACTTACACAGTTCGTATTTCCGCATCCGATGCAACTGATGCTTCTGGAAACGCGATTGACTTAACAACTGCTGTTAACAAGACCTTCACAGCGGTTGACAAGGTTGCTCCACTTGTCTCCAGCATTACGAAGCTCGACAACAAGACTGTAAAAGTAAAGTTCAATGAAAATGTAACTGTTGATGCAGCTACTACATTCTCTGTTGACGGTGTTGCATCCAAAGGTACTGTTAGTGGAGACACTGTAACGCTAACTCCTACCGCATCTACTGGTGTATACGGAACAGAAGCAGTTGCAGTGCTTAACATCGATGGCAAAGTAAAAGACGCTGCTAACAACGAGAGAACTTTTGCAGCTGCTACTGACTTGGCAACTAGTGCTAACTCTACAGATGAGGCTGCTCCTCTCTATGCAGATGCTGCTACTGCTGCAGTTGGTGGTACAACAATCGCACTGACTTTCAGTGAAAACCTGGATGTAATTGCTGATGTAGATACCGCTGAAGAAGTTGCTCAAGTACTGACTATTACAAATGCTAACGGTACTGTTGTGGATGCAACCTATCTGACTAGCAATAATAATCAACTTGAAATTACAGTAGGTACAATCGCTGCTAACGATGTATATTACATCAAATTTAAATCTGGCCAAACTGTAGTTGCAGACGTTGAAGGCAATAAGTTCACTGGTACCAAAACTATTCAAGTGTCCGCTCAATAACATTTGAATACAAGTGAATGCCTAAGGGGGCTGTCCCATAAGCCATAAAAAATGGCTGAGGGATCGCCCCTTTTTTCAATGTAGAAAACAAAAAAGAAACCATCCTTTGGTAAAATGTAAGTACCACCAAACACTTACAAAAGGAGAGGGTTTCTTTGTTTATTGAATATAACATGAATCAACTATTCCTTCCAATGGATTTAGAAGAGGACATCCCCCAAAATCATCCTGTTCGAGTCGTCAATGATATGGCGAATCGGTTAGACGATGAGATTTTTGCTGCGGCATATCCCGGTGGCGGAAGAGACAGTTACCATCCGAAAATGCTGACCAAGGTCATCATCTATGCCTACACCCAGAAAATCTACTCCTCCCGTCAAATCGCCAAAGCTCTACGTGAAAACATCATGTTCATGTGGATTGCAGGAAGACAACGCCCGGATTTTCGCACCATCAATCGCTTTCGCTCGGAGCGGATGAAGGATGTATTGGAAACCGTATTTTCATCTGTACTGGAATTACTGGCTCAAGAAGGTTACGTCAAGCTGGAACACTACTTCCTAGACGGGACAAAAATCGAGGCCAATGCCAACCGGTATACCTTCGTCTGGAAAAAAGCAGTGGACAAGCATCACGCCAAGTTGCAGGAGAAGGTAAAAGAACTATTTGCCAAGATCGAGGAACTTGAGAAGGAAGAAGATAAGCAGTATCGCACTCAGGATCTTCCGGAATGTGAAAGCATCGTAACAGCCGAAAAAGTCGAGAAAGTCGTAGAGCAACTGGAGGCGAAACTACAGGAAAAACCGAAAGACAAGCCGCTGAAAAAGGCAGTGAAACAAATCCGCAAAGACTTTCTCCCACGCCTCCAAAAGTATGAACAGCAGCTGGAAACGTTCGGAGACCGGAACAGCTTCAGCAAGACCGATCCAGATGCTACCTTTATGCGCATGAAAGAAGATCACATGAAAAACGGGCAACTCAAGCCTGGCTACAACGTGCAGATCGGGACAGAAAACCAGTTTATTGTGGGCTACAGTCTTCACCAAAGACCGACAGATACCCGTTGCCTAAAACCGCATTTGGAAAAAGTCAAGGCATCTCTCGGCAAGCTTCCCTCCACCATCATTGCCGATGCTGGCTACGGCGGGGAAGAGAACTATGCCTTCCTGGAAAGTGAACAAGTGGAAGCATTGGTAAAGTACAGCACCTATCATAAAGAGAAGCAGAAAGCCTGGAAAAACGAAATTGGCAAGATTGACAACTGGCAGTATGACGAGGCGGAGGACGTTTGGATTTGTGCGGCTGGGCAAATACTGACCTTTTGTTATGAGAGCAAGGAAAAGACGGAAAGTGGGTATGAAATCCGGCATCGGCATTACCGAAGTCTGAGTTGTGAAGGTTGTCCGCTGAAGCCATCTTGTACGAAAGCAAAAGGCAATCGGGAAGTGAAAGTAAGCTTACCGTATCAACGTTTCAAACAACAGGTACGAGAAAAGCTACGAAGTGAAGAAGGGTATCAGTTGGCGGTTCGTCGCATGATCGAGCCAGAAAGTGTATTTGGGCAAATCAAAAATAACCGGGGTTTCCGTCGTTTCCTGCTTCCCGGCTTACCAAAAGTAAGTTTGGAGGTCGGGTGGCTTTCGCTTGCCCATAATCTGATGAAGAAGGCTTCCATAGACCAAAAACAAAGAAAAGTCGGGTAGGAATAACCTTCTTACCCGACTGATTTTTTAAATACAGGACAAATTTAGAAGAAAAAGAGGCTGACCCTCCGTAGAAAATCTACTTATGGGACAGCCCCTTTTTATATCTGTTACTAAAGTAAATGAAACATGCTATTGACATTAGAAATAATTTTAACTTATAACTGTAAGAACTGTTTGTACAATAAAATATTTTCAACATAAGAAAATGCCATTTTTAATAGAGTGTATGTTAAAATGGCGATATGACGAATTTTTTTAAAAAATTTAGGGAGGAAGTAATGTGAATATGAAATACTATGTCAATATATTAGTAGCACTTATCTTTCTTACAGCTTGTAATACCAATTCAACAGAACAGTCTGCTCAATTGAAATCACAACAATCAGACGAAATTCTACAAAATAAACTCAAAGAAACTGTAAAACTAATTGAAGGTGGCAAATACGACGAAGCTAAGACAGTATTAGCCGATCTTTTGATGAAGGAAGAAAACAATGGTGCTATTGATTATTATCTTGGCAATATTGCAAGAAAGCAGCAAAAAAATGACGAAGCACTTATGCATTATAAGAATGCAATTGCCAAATCTCCTTCGTTGAAAGAGGCCTATAACAATCTTGCTTCTATGGAAATTCTAATGGGTAAATACGATGATGCATTTAAAACAATTAATGAAGGTCTTGCAAAGGATCCTAATTTTAGCGAACTAATATTTAAAAAGGGCCAGTTACTTTTCGTTCAGAAGAATTACAGTGAATGCATTCAAGTGATGAAGTCAATTGAAAGTAACCCTAAATTTTATGATGCAATCCGCTTTATCGGATTAAGTTACATACAACTTAACAAGAAAGATGACGGAGTTGTTTATTTGAACAAATATTTGTCCATAGCACCAGAAGGATCACCGGTAAAAGAGGAAATTAAAGCGGTAATGGCTTCAGTTAAGACAAAAAAGTAGTTTGGTAAAATTCGGAGGAATTCATGTCAAATATTGCTTATGTTGCTTTTTCGATTGTGTCAATAATCTTTCTGTACACTCCGTATCTACGGGGCTTATTTTTTGATGCAGATTTTTATTTCATTGAATTAGTAGTAGATGCTACATTTATTATTTACTCGGTTTGGTTATTTGTTACTAATCGGATCAAATCTTATGAACTATATTGGATTGTGTTTCTCATCCCTTTTATTCATTTTCTGTCTTTTTTTGGTAGTGAAACTGCTAAAGGCGCACTAGACAATCTTTTTAGATGGACGGCCTATAGTAGCTTTTTTATCGTTTTGATCTGGATTCAAGCTAACGACGGATCAAAGAAATTAGGAAAGGTAATGCCAATACTATTTCATCTCACAGGAACATGGATTAGTTTTTTTGCGCTTTTCGGGCTTTGGGAATGGATCGAATTCAAAGATGTTATGTTAGTTAATCGGATGACAGGTCCTTTCCAATATGCAAATACCTTTGCTACTGTGATTTGTGCGTTCTTACTATTTGCATTAGTTCAACTAACAAGATCTAGTCTAAAACTATGGGAAACCGTTTTTTATTGTATTCCATTGATTTCATATGGAGTAGGAATATTTCATTCTTATTCTCGCGGCACGTTAGTTATTCTACCCATTGCATGGTTAGTTGGCTTACTGATCTTGAAAGGCAGGGCACAATTTGAATATTTACTCTTTTCTCTATTAGCTAATGTTGGATCAATAGCCGTTTTCCGTCAAATGACGCTGGACGAGGCCCAAAAGGCTGCAAATCCGGGCATCACCATATTTATCATTACATCAGTAGCTTTAATTGTAGTAATCCGGTTCGTTAAAGTATTTATGAAAAACGGTTCTTTTTGGAACGTCATCGAAAAACCAATGTTTCGTTTTGGACTTCCAATTGGTGTCATACTTGTAGGTGTGCTGCTTGCCCTGGATATTAAATTAAAAGGGATGGTGTTTCAGGCATTGCCGCAAACCCTACAACAAAGGGTATCAGACATCAATACAGAGACGCTTAGCGTATTGGGAAGAACAAACGTCTATAAAGATGCTTGGGAGATTAGCAAGGAGTCCCCTGCCTTTGGTGTCGGTGGAGAAGGGTGGAAGGTTGTTTATCCAGCTCATCAGCAAATACCGTATCTGAACAATGAAGTCCATAATGGTTACCTGGAAATATTGGTAAGCACGGGCTGGGTAGGTATGGCTGTGTTTTTGGTGGTGTTTGCAGTATTGATTAAAAAAACCATCATCCGGATCAGAAATTCGGATAACGAGTGGGAAAAAACAGTATCGACGGCAGCCCTTGTGGCTCTGAGCATGATGTTCCTTCATGCGATCATTGACTTTGATTTCTCTTACGGAACAGTTTGGTTCATTGTTTTCTGGCTTTTTGCTATGGCTGTTCCTATTCACCCGGTTCAAAATACTGCCAATGGTCACCGGAACTCCAGAGCGGTATTGTTGGTAGTGACTATAGGTGTTTTCATTTCCGGTGTGTATACGACGCGTTTCTATCTGGCAAACAATCTTTTATCCCAAACAAATGTGCAGGTGACATTGGACGTAGCAGAACCATTATTTGAAAAAGTTACCGCATTAAATCCTTATCAAACTGATTACCTGATAAACTTGGCCAATGTGTACGCCGCTAAATATAAGTCGGAAGGAAAAGAAGACTGGAAAAGCAAAGCGGTAAAGCAGTTAAAATCTGCAGAAAGTTTGGAGCCGAATAACTCAAATCTATTATTTAGCATCGGTAGAACATACCTCATGCTTGGTGATTGGCAAGAAGCCGATCAGTACTTTACGAACGCACTGGATCGAGACAAGTTTAATGTACAGCTCTATGATGCTAGTATCCAATTGAATGCACAAGTAGCATACCAACTAACACAACAAAAGCAAAAAGAACAGGCACTAAGTATCGCAAACAATGTAGTTGAAAGGTATGCTGACTATGTGGCGAAGATCGAGCCTTTCAAAATGCAGGAGATCCCGGATAAACGTCCTTTGGAATTATCGAATAAAACGTACTTTTTCTTGGGACAGTCTTATCTTCTATTAGGTCAATACCAACAGGGTGTTAAATTCTTAAAACTTGTTACGGATCCACAGCTTGTGCTAGAAGCACAAGCGTTATTAGTGGTAGCCTTTGAAGAAATAGGACGACATCAAGAAGCAGCAGGAATCACGCAAAAGTTTTTCTCTCAACACCCGAATTTTGTGCAGAAGGTTGTGTTGTATAAATCTAGTATAATAACCAATTAGACTCACATACCGTTGCAAAAACAGTATGGATCATAGTTGCTTGTTTACTTGCTGCCGGTCACGAAAAGGAAATTGCCGGTATGGGCCGCAGTATTGTTCAGTTTACCTCTGGTCGCATATGGAGTTCTTCTTCATTGGTCAAGCTCAAATTTTGCTTGGTCAGTACGCCCAGGCCATCGAGCCACTGAAAGCAGTCAACGATCTGAAGATGAGTGTCGAAGCCCAAGCCCTGATGGTGGTCGCTTATGAAACGATGGGGCAAACCAAGCAAGCTGCGGCGATTACGAAGGCGATGGTTGGACAGCATGCGGACTTTCCACAAAAGGTTGTGGAGTATCGCACAGCTTTAACGATGAAATAGTGTTTAGGGGATGCTACGGTTGTTGAATTATTCAACAGCCGTTTTTTCAAGGAATTGGGTGCACAATACAATTTCGAAAAGGATGTAATCGATGGATGTTTCAATTGTTATCCCAAACTACAACGGGGCCGAATATATATTGGATTGTATCGCTAGCATTTATGATCAGATAGAAGATAAGAAGGCGATCATCGTAATCGATAACAATTCAAGTGACAACAGCACGGCTCTAATCGAAGAAACATATCCGGAAATAACGTTAATAAAAAACGAAATGAATGTTGGTTTTGCCAGGGCTGTTAATCAGGGGATTGCATTTTCCCGTTCAAAATATGTCATATTACTGAATAATGATGCCTTTGCCGACTCCAATTTTGTACAAATGCTGTATAGTTGTATTGAAGCGGATCCTACTATTTTTTCAGCATCAGCCAAAATGTTGTCTTATTCCAACCCCAAAATCATCGATAATGCAGGAGATCAATTGTGCTTAACGGGATGGGCATTTAAAACGGGTGACGGGAACGAAAGCCACTTGTATGAAAAAGAAAGAGTCATCTTTAGCTCGTGTGCTGGGGCCGCGATTTATCGAAGAAAGCTCTTTGACGAAATCGGATATTTTGACGACACGTTTTTTGCGTATTTGGAAGATGTTGATGTCGGGTTTAGAGCCAATATTTTTGGGTATAAAAACGTCTATTGTCCGAAAGCAACAGTTCTCCATATTGGCAGTGCGACAACCGGCAGCAGTAAATATAACAATTTCAAAGTAAAATTGTCGGCAAGAAATAGTGTCTATATGCTGGTAAAAAATATTCCTGTTTTTTTGTTTATGATCAATGCTCCATTTCTCTTCGTTGGATTCTTGATTAAGGCACTCTTCTTTTGGAAAATCGGGTTTGGAAAACAATACATTCAAGGATTGTTTGAAGGGATAAAAACAGTAAAATCAATCAATAGAGTAAAATGTAATATAAAACACTTCAAAAATTATCTTAGAATTGAATATATGATGGCGAAATCCACCGTGTATTATTTCGGAGTAACGATTTTAAAACGATTGAAAAGATGAAAGTATTCAATAAGGACTTGCAGAGGAGTCTCGAGATGAATTCATATATCCAGAACATGTTCAAATATAAAGACTTGTTCTTCGAATTGGTGAAGAAAGATATCAAATTAAAATATAGGAATTCCGCTTTGGGTGTATTATGGAGCATGCTGAACCCGTTACTGATGATGGTTGTGCTAAGCATCGTATTTATGGCGCTGTTTCGCAACCATATTCCTAATTTTCCCGTATATGTGCTGATCGGGAGAATCATTTATCAATTTTTTTCTGAATCGACTAGTTTTGCCATGGATTCGATTTATGCGAACGGTCAATTAATCCGAAAGGTGTATGTTCCCAAATACTTTTTTCCGCTGTCCCGGATATGCTCATCATTCGTCACCACGGTCATCGCCTTAGTGCCGTTGGTAATAGTTATGGCCGTCACCGGATTGCCGTTTCGTTGGATCAATTTGTTGTTTGTCGTTCCATTGATTTACTTGCTGGTCATTTCAGCCGGGATTGGTCTGCTTCTGTCCTCTATCAACGTGTTTTTTAAAGATATGAAGCATTTTTACTCGATTTTGTTGTTAATCGTGATGTATATGACGCCGATCTTCTATCCGGCTTCGATCATTCCGGATAAGTATATGCCTATTATTCTGTTGAATCCGCTGTATCCGATCGTCGAAATGTTTCGCGATGTGGTCATGTATGGAGTCATGCCAGATCCGACAGCACATCTGATCTCGATTGCTTACATGGTCGTTTATGGCGGGACCGGCTTGTGGGTTTTCTACAAGACGCAGGACCGATTCATTTATCATTTGTAAAGTTGAGGTATACTGACCGATGAGCGATATAGCGATTCAGGCTTCCAATGTCACAATGAAATACAGGCTCGCTACAGAAAAAGTCGATTCTCTGAAGCACTTCTTCATCAAGAAGCTGAGAAAAGAAATTCAATATGAAGATTTCTACGCGCTGCAAGATGTCAGTTTCTCTGTCCGGAAAGGAGAAGTGTTTGGAATTATCGGCATGAACGGTGCCGGAAAAAGCACGCTGCTGAAGATTATCGCAGGTGTATTAAAACCGACATCCGGTACGGTAGTGAGGAGGGGAAGCATTGCGCCCTTAATCGAATTGGGAGCCGGATTTAACGGCGAGCTGACTGGTGCTGAGAATATTATCTTGAACGGCATGCTGCTGGGCTATTCGAAGAAATTTATTAAGGACAAGTTCGATGAAATTGTCGAATTCTCAGAACTGGGCAAGTTCATCCATACACCGTTGAAGAATTACTCCTCGGGTATGAAGGCCAGACTGGGGTTCTCCATCGCGACGGTCGTTCAGCCGGACATTCTGATCGTGGATGAAGTTCTGGCCGTAGGTGACGTCAAATTCAAGGAGAAGTCAGAGAGAAAGATCCGTTCCATGATGGAAGGCGGCACAACGGTGCTGTTTGTCTCCCACTCTTTGGGGCAAGTGGAGCAAATATGTGATAACGTGCTCTGGTTGGAACGGGGCTGTGTGAAAGAAATAGGGGCTCCAAAAGATGTGATCACCCAATTTACATGCAGCCTTACATGAGCTGCGAAAGCCCTGTCTGTTGTAAGTATTATCGACGAGCAGCTGTGATAAAGGGGGAGCGACGTTGAAAATCTTATACTTCTCGACGGTCAATTGGAAGTGGATTAAGCAGCGTCCGCATTTTATTCCCTATTATTTGTCTCAGCAAGGCCATGAAGTGGACTATTTATCTTTAAATCCGATCGGGAAGACCGTCGTCCAAAAATTGAACATGGGACGGTTGCGTGTCATAGATTCGTATGTGCTGCCATATTCGTTAAAGTTCAGGTTGATTGAGCGAATGAATATCGCCTATATTCGTTCCCGATTATCCGACAAAAAGTATGATATAGTTATCTTGACGAATCCGCTGCATCACCAATATATTCCCGAATCAATCAAATCTGACTGCATTCTTGTGTATGAATGTATGGATAATATGCCGTACTTCTATGAAGGCAGCATGAGAGATCGAATGTTGTCGGAAGAACAGAAGATGTTAGACATTGCTGATGCCGTCATTACCAGTTCGGATAAATTGAGAAGCGAACTGCAGCGCAGATCGCCTGGCAAGCAGCTAAAGATCAAAACGATCTTCAATGCGCTGGACAAAGAAACATTTGGCCGTCGTCCCATGAATATCGCGTTACAAGAGCCCAATCTGCTTTACATCGGAACGATTGGTCATTGGCTGGACTGGGATATTCTGAATCATTTTGCTGCAAACCATCCCGAATACACCATCTATTTGATCGGTCCGTTCGAGATGAAGGAGAAATTGCCGACTAATGTGGTCTGGTTAGGGACGGTACCGCATCATGAAGTCATGGATTATATTTACTCCGGAAATATCCTGTTGCTCCCATTCCGGGTCAATGAACTGACAGAAGCGGTCGATCCTGTCAAGCTCTATGAATACCTGGCGATGGATAAGCCGATAATAAGCGCCTATTGGCCGGAGCTGAACAAGTTTGCGTGCGATAATCTAAAATTTTATCGCAATTATTCCGAGTTTGAAGCGTATGCCCTGCAGTCTTATTATAAGGGTTGGATCGAGAGCACGTTGAATCAGGCGTTTATCGACCAGCATCATTGGGGCGAAAGGGTTCGCGAATATATCGAATTTATGGAATCAATACGCAGCAGAAAACAAAAGTAGAGAAGGGATAACGATGAAAATCTGTGTACTAGGACTTGGCTATATCGGACTGCCAACTGCGGCAGTGTTCTCCAACTACGGTTGTGAGGTTGTAGGGGTGGATGTCAAGCCCGATATTGTCGAGGTCTTGAACCGCGGGGAAATCCACATCGAGGAACCGGGCCTGGCAGAAATGATCAAGGCCGCCGTGAACAATAAATCGTTCCGTGCTTCCGTAACGCCAGAACAAGCGGATGTGTATATCATTGCGGTACCGACTCCGAACAAGGATGACTTCTACCTGAGCTGCGACTTGACGTATGTGCTGGCCGCATGCCGATCGATTATACCGTATCTAAAGAAAGGGAGCATTGTCATTGTGGAATCGACAATTGCGCCGCGTTCTATGGACGACTTTATTAAACCGCTGTTTGAAGAGCAAGGATTCACCATCGGTGAGGATATTTACTTGGCGCACTGCCCGGAACGTGTGTTGCCGGGTCAAATCTTGCATGAACTCGTTCACAACAACCGAATTATTGGCGGGATTACGCAGAAATGCACTGATGCGGCATCGAACGTCTATGGCTTATTTGTAAAGGGTGAAATTATCAAGACAGAGGCCAAAACGGCTGAATTGTCAAAGTGCATGGAGAACACCTATCGGGATGTCAATATCGCATTGGCCAATGAGTTGGCGAAAATTTGTTACGATTTGAACATTAACGTACTGGATGTCATCCGCATGGCCAATAAGCATCCGCGCGTGAACATACATAGTCCCGGCCCTGGGGTCGGCGGGCATTGTTTGGCTGTGGATCCATATTTCATATATGCAAAATCGCCTGAATACGCGAAGATGATCAAGTTGGCGAGAGAAACGAACAACAGCATGCCGCAGTTTGTGGTCGATATTACAAAAGACCTGCTTTCGGATATTCGTGATCCTCGCATTGCAGTGTTTGGAGTTACCTACAAAGGCAATGTTGATGATAAGAGAGAATCACCGGCGATGGCGGTTATTGAATTATTGAGAAAAGAAGGATACCAATTGGCGATTCACGATCCTCACGTCAACCATGAAGAGTTTGTCGGCTGTGAGGAAGCTGTCCAGGATGCGGACCTCCTGTTGGTATTAACGGACCATAATGAATTCAAACAGTTGAATCACGCTGAAATTGCCCAAAAGATGCGGACGCCAATGTTGTTCGACACCAAGAATGTCGTTACGCCACAACCAGGATCCGGGTTGGAAGTCATTAATTACGGAAATGCGTTTGATTATAAAAGAAACAAAAAAGGTGAATTCTATGAAATTATTGGATAAAGTTGCGGAAGCATATTATGGCCAAATGGGTGATCGCTTTGCCCGGAAAACACGAGAGAGGATCCATTGGATTTGCTCAAAGGTGCAGGGCAAGCATGTATTGGATATCGGGTGCTCACAAGGCATCACGGAAATCTTATTAGCAAGAGAAGGCAAACAAGTAGTTGGAATCGATATTGAGGAAGAGGCAATTATATACGCGAAGAATGCGATTATGAATGAAAGTGATACCGTAAAACGCAACGTCGAGTATCGGGGATGCAGCATCTTCGAATTTGAATCCGAACAAAAATTCGAAACGGTCATATTAGCTGAAGTTTTGGAGCATTTTTCATCTTCAACTTCACTGTTGGAGAGGGTTTCCAATCTGCTGACGGATGACGGAACCCTTATAGTAACGGTACCGTTTGGTATCAATGATTTTATCGACCATAAGAAAACCTATTATTTATTCAACCTACTGGAAGAGGTTGAGCCATTTTTCGAACCTACCGAAGTGAAATTCTTTGGAAAGTGGTTAGGTCTGGTTGCGCGTAAAAATACGCGTAAGCACGAGGGACGAAGCCTTTTTAGCAGAGAAATAGTTAAACAATTAGAAGACGGCTTCTACACCCTCGAAAGAGCGCTGGTTGATGATGTAGAAGCGAAGACGCAGCAAATTAGAAACCTAAATACTCAACTGACCGAAATGCGGTCGAACTTTGATCAACTGAAGCAGGAAAACGTACAATTAAAGCGTGAAAATGAGAATTTAAAGACCCGATATGATGAGATTAAGGCTCGTTACAATAAGTTAGAGCAGGATTATGATGAGACTTCGGCTCGTTACAATAAGCTAGAGCAGGATTATGATGAGGTTTTGGCTCGTTACAATAAGCTAGAGCAGGATTATGATGAGACTTCGGCTCGTTACAATAAGCTAGAGCAGGATTATGATGAGACTTCGGCTCGTTACAATAAGCTAGAGCAGGATTATGATGAGACTTCGGCTCGTTACAATAAGCTAGAGCAGGATTATGATGAGACTTCGGCTCGTTACAATAAGCTAGAGCAGGATTATGATGAGACTTCGGCTCGTTACAATAAACTAGAGCAGGATTATGACGAGCTTACGGCTCGTTACAAAAAACTAGAACGAGATAATGCCCATCTCACAGCAACGGAACATGAAATTGCAACGTACAAACAGAAGATTGCGGAACTGGAAAAAACGATTGACTCAAAAAACAAGGAGATTTTAAAAAGATTGGACAGTGAAGAGAATACCTTAAAGCAATATAAGGATGCGATTTTTGAGTATAACCAATTAGAGGCTAAATATGCCAATGTCTCGAAGAAATATAACTTACTTAGCAAGGCAAAACTGGGAAGACTGACATTGGCGTACTGGAAGTTCAGAAAGAGAATACCGGAAGATTTCTAAACCTACATCGGGAGACATGCAATATGGACCTAAGTTATATCGAACGTAAATTGCAAGAGATCTATCGTTTACGTTCCCAGATCTTTAAGGACATGAACTTGGAACATCATAATCATACTAACACCCTTAATGGGCTGCCGTTTATTACAAAGAAGTTTAAGCGCACTTTTTCATTATTAAAAGATATGAAGATAGCGTGTATTATGGATGAATTTACATATCATTCATTCGAGCCGGAATGCCAGCTGTTTCAGATTACACCCACTAATTGGCGTCAGGAACTGGAAAGCTTTAAAACCGACCTTTTTTTCCTGGAATCTGCTTGGAGAGGAATTGACAGTCTATGGAATACGAAGGTCGCTCACTTGAGCGATGAACTGATTGAGGTTCTCAACTACTGCAGAAAGAATAGTATTCCGGTTGTGTTCTGGAATAAAGAAGATCCGGTGCACTTTGAAACGTTCATTGCAACAGCGAAATATGCGGATTTCGTGTTTACAACCGACATCGATTGTATAAAAAAGTATAAGACCTTGTTAAAACATAACCGCGTTTACTTAATGCCGTTTGCAGCCCAGACAAAATATCATAATCCGGTGGAAATCTACAAGAGGGAAGACAAATACTGTTTTGCCGGTGCGTATTATAAGAGGTACCCCGATCGGGCCAGAGATCTGGAAACGTTTGTTGATACGATCACATCCATGAAGGATCTGGATATATACGATCGAAATTATTTTAACCAAGATCCAAATTATACATTCCCAAGCGCTTACAAAAAATACATTATAGGGAATCTCAAACCGGAAGAAATTGAGAAGGCTTATAAAGGCTATCGCTTTAATATCAATATGAATTCAGTGAAGCAGTCGCAAACCATGTGCGCGCGGCGGATCTTTGAATTGTTAGCTTCCAATACTGTTACGGTAAGCAATTACTCCAGAGCAATTCGAAATTTTTTGGGGGACCTTGTAGTATGTACGGATGACGGAAAACGTCTGAGGGACGAAATACAGAAATTCGATGATCCCGAATATTATTCCAAGTTCAGATTGTTAGGTTTGCGAAAGGTGCTCGCCGAGCATACGTACCGTGATCGCTTAACATTCCTGGTCGAAAAAGTGTATGTGAACCCGTTGGAAGAAAAGTCCATAAAGGTGGCGGTGATTGCCCAAGCTGACACGAAGGAAGAAGTAGAACGCGCTATTCGTCAATTTAAGCGGCAGACTTATAGGGATAAAAAGCTGTTTATCATCACAGACATCGCTGGCGATGACGTGGAGTCGGATGAAGTTCAACTGATTAACAGCTTGACGGATGATATTATTGATATCATGCAAAGTCAATATGAGTATTGGGTTTTCTTCTCCGCTCACGATTATTACGGTAAGAATTATGTTCTCGATCTTGTACTGGCATTGAAGTTTACAGAACTGCCAGTGATAACCAAAGACGCTTATTTCGCCCATCGTGATGGTTCCATTAACCGGGTTAATGGCGGTCATTCCTATCAACCGGTTGATACTGCACAGGTTCGAAAGGCGTTCATTCAAGCGAATCATTTTACTCACGAGGCCCTGAAAGAGTATGCGCAGTACATTAATGAGGGTACCATTTCGGCACCGTGCATGTCCATTGACGAATATAATTACTGCATGAACTATACCGGGGATGAGTGTGACGCTGTTGATGATCTGGTCTTGGCGGATACGGGAATCAACATGGACACTTTTTATGAGATTGTCGATCAGATCCAGCCAAGCAGCATGAATTCCAAGACTACGACATTAACCGCAGCAGATATATTCAAGCATATAGGCAAGTCCAAACAAGTATCGATGAGCAAGGACAACGACGACGTTTATGTAGATTCCCGTTTAGACGGTTGTCATGAATATCTCTATATCAATAAAGTATATCATCTTGATGAATTGAATGCTTATTCAAAATTGAATGTGTATTTGGATGTGGAGTTTTTGGCCCGTTTCTCGGTTGATATCGTTGCCATCATATTGGATAAGAACCAGAACAAGATCGGCCACATCGTTAAGCCGTGCAATCGCAATGTGACAATTGACATCGATAAACATACAAAATATATAAAATTCGGACTCAGATTATCCGGAAGAGGAATATGCAGGATTAAAGAGTTGGTGATTGGAGACATTCAGATGGATACAGGATGTTTCCTGAATAAGTCAAAAGTGCTGCTGATCACCGATAACTACCCGGATTACCAGGATTTATACCGATATGCGTTTATTCACAGCCGGTTGACTGAATACAAAAACAAAGGACAAGTCGTGGATGTGTTTAAATGCAGTGAACGCTATCCAAAGTGTTATTCCGAATTTGGCGGGATCGATGTTGCTTGCGGATATTATGAGGAAGTAAATAACGCCTTATTGTACGGCAGTTATGACACCGTGCTGATTCACTTCCTGTCGGAAACCATATGGAACGGCATCAGACACAGTATCAAAGGTAAGAAAATAATCGTGTGGGTTCATGGAGCAGAAATTCAACCATGGTGGAGAAGGGAGTATAACTACTCTACTCAACAGCAGTTAGAGAATGCCAAAAAAGACTCGGAAAAGCGACTGAGTTTCTGGCGAGAAATCTTCAATCTGGCACTAAACAAAAGTGATTATAAGTTTCACTTTGTCTTTGTTTCGGATTACTTTGCAAAAGAAGTTTTTGAAGATACACAAATCACGTTACCGGAAGAAAAATACAGCATCATCCATAACTACATTAACAGCAATCTGTTTAACTACATTGAAAAAGAAAAGGATTTGCGCAAGAAAATTTTGTCTATCCGACCTTTTGCTAACCACAAATATGCCAATGACCTTACAGTTAAGGCTATATTGGAACTATCCAAAGATCCGATTTTTAGTGAGTTGGAGTTCAGGATTATAGGCAAGGGGGAACTGTTTGAATCAACAGTAAAACCGATAAGGAAATTTAAGAATGTTTTTCTTGAGGAGAAGTTTTTAAGACAAGAGGAGATCGCTGCACTTCATAAGGAATACGGCGTCTTCTTGGTTCCCACTCGAATGGATTCCCAAGGGGTATCCAGAGATGAGGCGATGTCATCCGGGTTGGTGCCAATCACCAACAATGTCGCGGCAATACCGGAATTTGTGGATCAAGATTGCGGTATGCTTGTTGATGAGGAAGATTATCTGGGACTGGCAGAAAGTATCAAGAAGTTGTACCATGAACCCGAATTGTTTCAGCAATTATCCCGAAATGCTGCTGAACGGGTGAGACGCCAAAGTGGAATCAACAGTACCATTGTGAAAGAGATCGAGCTTATTAATATGTAACCTTTTTTATGAATAACTGAATGTATGTGGCATTCAAGTTATTCATTTTTTTCTAACTCAAATTGAAATTTTATTAAGGAGCTAAAGTATGTTGAACAGGAAAAAAATTCTGCTCATTATCGCCATTGCTATTGTAGTTGTGATAGGTTCACTCCCATTTCTAGGAACCAGTTCAGCGGCTATGAGTTTATTGAAAGTTTACGAACCGTTTTATATCGAAAATAAGCATAAGAACAAAGACTATATTCGCTTAGCTGATGAACTGATAAACCAGCATCTTATAGTAAGCGAGGATATTTCTGAGGATGTAACCTATGATATTAATCATATTGACTGGGATGTGAACGCAACATCTTCGCCTAATACGTTTTCGCTTTATCTGCATACATTAAGGCCGGTTTTTTATTTAACGAAAGCATATGTCGAAACAAATGATCCGAGATACATTCAAGCTGCAGAGAAGTTTGTTTTTTCCTGGAATGATTATGAAAAAAGTACGCAACACAAAAATCGATACACGTGGTACGACCATTCAGTGGCTGAACGCACCGAGAATTTAATATATTTTTCCATCATATACCAAACGACTGAAAATAATATGAACGGAAAAGTAGAGGATTTGATCCGCAATAACGCAGAATGGTTAATGAACGATCAAAATTATACAAAAAACCATAACCATGGAATTTTTGAAGATGGCTCGTTAATCAAGGCCGGCTATTACCTTGCAAATGAGAGTTATGTAAAGAAAGGAATAGAAAGATTAAATAAGCAGCTTCAATATGCATTTCCAAACAAGTATATTCATATCGAAAATTCGATTGGATATCATCTGGGGATTATTTCTTACATGAAAAATGTAGGTGAATTTTTGCATACGTTTAAGAATGACTATGCGAAAACGGCAATGGAATATGTTAATGGTGCATTAGATTATCTAGTATACGTGATTAAACCAAATTTGACTGTTCCGTTTTTGGGGGATACCATCGGTTCTCTAAATGGAAATTCTATCTCTGATCACTATGGGAATGAACACTTAAGTTATGTTCAAAGTAAAGGAACGGCAGGAATTAAACCGGATAAGTTGTCCAGAATCTATCAGGAGGATGGGTACGCAATATTCAGAGAACATTGGAACAGCGAAAATTATAATCAATCAACGTGGCTTTTATTTAAATCCGGGTATAATTCGAGTACCCATAAACATGCAGATGATTTATCCTTTTTGTTATATTCAAAAGGTCATGACATATTTATAGATCCTGGCATGTATAATTACATGGTGGGAAATGAAATCCATGACTATATGAACAGTAATTTTGCTCATAATACAGTGATTGTAGACGAACAATCCTATTCAATTAGTATGTTTAATTCCAGAAAAGTTGGGTTGTATGGCTATAAGAAAGAGAATGGTTATGAGGTTGTAACAGGGTTTAATAATGTTTACGACGGTGTTAATATTGATAGAAGCATTTCCTATATTAACGGGAATCACTTTTTGATTGTTGATGATATCGTTTCGAGAGAGAGACATAAATATTCGCAAGTGTTTCATCTTGCAAATGATGTTGAGCTTGTGAAGTGGAGTCGGCATGATGCCATTTTAAAAATAAAGGGAACTGATTATTATGTATTACTGCAGCAGTTAAACGGGGCAGACGATGCAAAAAAATACAGCGGTAATGAAGATCCGCATCATTTGAGTTATGTTTCAAATGGTTTGAATAAAGTTGAGGAGACGACTACGATTGCCTATCATAAATGGGATTCCAGCACCAGATTTATTACCTCCATTCGTATTGTCAAACAAGAAGAATTAGCATTTTTTGCGGAACAAAAACCAGAATATGACGGCAGCACAGTGAAGACGGGCACTATTAAGATTAAAGTGTCTTCACGTGAAAGACTTCCTAAAATGATTGTAGATGTCCAGTTTGATGGTAACCAGTCCACGATAATCAATTATGCGCAATCATCAGAGCAGCTGGCGCATAGTTTCTATCTCTTGGATAAGGAAACCGGTAAAAAATATGCCTCAAGCTCCTATTCATTTGATAACCATGCATCGTTTTCTCTGGAAAAAGGGAAATCCTATGCAGTTATTGGCTATATGAGAAACAAAGCTAAAGAAACTTCAAAGAAATTAATCGGATTTATAGAGGATCAAGGAGGGAAGTTTATTTTCAAGGAGGTTCCGTTCAATAAGCAGGAGCCGGTGGTAACAGGAAATTCAGCGCAAAAGGTTTCTAATAATACCTATGAATTTAAAGTCAATATTTCAAATATAAATAAAATCAATTCTAGGTGGTATATATACAAAGATGGTGCTAGCTATGACTTTATCGCGAATCAAAGCGATCGTCTCGAATATACCTTTAAAGAACCTGGGGTCTATACATGTATTTATAGAATAAATGACGTGTATTTTGGTGAAGTTGAGTACAATCATTTCAAAGGAATTGTTATTCAGTGAAAAGATGGGGAATTATAAGGAGAGTTTAACATGCCAAATTTTTTTATTCTCGGAAGTTGCGTAACTCGTGATATTTTTCGAGTAGCAGACATTAAATGTTCGATTCATTATTTTGCAAGGACGTCATTAATCAGCTTGGTGTCCAATCCAATTCCTATAAATGACGACATGTTGAAACTGGACTCCGAATTTCAAAAACGTATGGTTCTTCAAGACTTCCATAAAAACTTCTTTGATGAACTTGCCAAGACAAGCTTTGATTATTTATTGTTAGATTTCATTGATGAACGCTTTGACTTATATCGAGTTATCCGCAGCTATATAACCCGCTCAAACGAATTGGTCAACTCAAAAGTAATGGAATCTTCCTTTAAGGATTTCGAACAAATTCGGAGACAGCAGGAAACAACACATTTACTGTGGGAACAGGCATGCCTTACGTTTATTCAAAAACTTACGGAAATTGTATCGGCAAGCAAAGTGATATTGCATGAAGCCTATTGGTCAGAACAATATTGGGATCATCAGGAATTAAAGCACTTTCCGGATAATATGCTGCCGGGTATCAAGCGAATGAATGATATGCTGCGTCGGTATCACTCTTTTTTTAAGCAGAATCTTCCGGGAATTCATGTTATTTCGGGAACGAGTTACGGAGACTCTCAGCATATTTGGGGACTTAGTCCTTACCACTATCACGACGAGTATTACAAAACATTGTATAACCAAATTCATGATATTGCATTGTGAGCCAATAAGGCTCTCTTTTTCTACGGGGAGAAGATGTCGAATTAGTAACATGACTCATGGTATAAGGATCTAATGGAGGGATTTTATGAAAGGCATAATCCTCGCAGGAGGGACAGGATCCCGTTTATATCCGTTGACGAAGGTCACGAACAAGCACTTGCTGCCAGTAGGAAAATACCCGATGATATTCCATGCCATATTCAAATTGAAGGAAGCAGATATCTGCGATATTCTCGTTGTAACGGGTAAAGAGCATATGGGAGATGTCGTAAGTCTGCTAGGTAGCGGAAGCGATCTGGGGGTTTCTTTCACGTATAAGGTACAGGACGAAGCGGGCGGAATTGCCCAGGCTCTGGGCTTGGCGGAGCACTTTGTGGGACAGGACCAAATGGTGGTTATTCTCGGTGACAATGTGTTTTCCGACAGTATTGTGCCATATGTTCAAAACTTCAAAGAGCAGCAAACAGGCGCGAAAATCCTTATCCAGAAAGTACCCGATCCGCAGCGATATGGGGTCCCCCAACTGGAGGGTGATAAGATCATATCTATTGAGGAGAAGCCAAAGCAGCCGAAGAGCAGTTATGCCGTGACCGGTATTTACATGTACGATAGCAAGGTGTTTGATATCATTAAGACATTGAAACCGTCCAACCGCGGAGAATTTGAAATCACGGACGTTAATAATGCCTATATTCAAAAGAATGAGCTTACTTATAACATCCTCAAGGGATGGTGGACGGATGCCGGAACCCATGCTTCGCTGACCAGAGCCAACGAATTGGCTAAAGATCTGGTTTACGGAGAAGAGTTTGGCAAATTAAAGCTGTAAGCAGGTGTAGCTTATGAATATGATTGAAACCAAAATATGTGGTGTTTATATCATCGAACCTGCTGTTTTCGAGGACAACCGCGGTTTTTTCATGGAAAGTTATAGTTCTCGAAAGTTTCAGGAATTTGGAATTGATTTTCCCTTTGTGCAAGACAACCATTCCCTTTCTGTTGAGACTGGTGTGATTCGGGGACTACATTATCAGCTAAATCCGAAGGCACAGACCAAACTCGTCCGTGTTGTTGCAGGAGCCATTTATGATGTGGTAGTAGATATACGTAAAAGTTCGCCAACTTTCGGAAAATGGGTAGGAGTGATTCTTAGCGCGGAGAACAAACGCCAGTTGTTGGTACCGCGTGGATTTGCCCACGGGTTTTGTACCCTGGTTTTAAATACGGAAGTGGTTTATAAAGTAGACGAATACTATTCGCCGGAGCATGATCGCGGAATTTTGTGGAACGATCCCGACTTGGGGATTGATTGGCCGACCTCTGCTCCGATTCTTTCTGAAAAAGATCAGCGTAACCCTCGCCTGAGAGACGCGGAGATCAATTTTTAAGGGGAGGACTTTCCGTGAAAATCCTTGTTACCGGTGGCGCCGGATTTATTGGCAGCAATTTTCTTCACTACATGGTGAAAAAGTATCCGGATTATCAATTTGTCAATCTGGATGCCTTAACCTATGCGGGAAATCTGGAAAACTTGCGGCAAGTGGAGAACGAACCAAACTACGAGTTCGTACTGGGAGACATTACGGATCGGGAACTGGTCAGTTCTATCGTTTCCCAGGGAGTAGACGTCATTGTCAACTTTGCCGCTGAATCCCACGTTGACCGCAGCATCACGGAGCCGGATGTGTTCGTCAAAACCAATATCATGGGGACACAAGTGCTTCTCGATGCAGCCAAACAATTCGGAATCCGAAAATTTGTACAGATATCTACAGATGAAGTATACGGCGCGATAGGAGCAACCGGTCAGTTTTCCGAAACGTCGCCGCTTGCCCCCAACAGCCCGTACTCTGCGAGCAAAGCCGGCGCCGACATGCTGGTGCGCGCGTACCATGAGACATACGGCCTGCCCGTGAATATCACACGTTGCTCCAACAACTACGGGCCGTACCACTTTCCGGAAAAGCTGATTCCGCTGATGATTATCAACGCTTTGCACGACAAAGAGCTGCCCGTGTACGGTGACGGATTGAACGTGCGCGACTGGTTGCATGTAGAAGATCATTGTTCCGCCATCGATCTCGTGATTCATAAAGGGAAAGCGGGTGAAGTGTACAACGTCGGCGGCAATAATGAACGGACAAACATTGAGATTGTCAAACGGATTCTGGCGGAGTTGGGGAAACCGGAAAGCCTCATCCGGTATGTAACGGATCGCCCCGGTCACGATCGGAGGTACGCCATAGATGCGACAAAGCTGCGTACGGAGCTGGAATGGAAGCCGAAGTACACCTTTGATACCGGTATCGTGGAAACAATCAGATGGTATCTTGAGCATCGCAGCTGGTGGGAGAGAATCATCAGCGGCGAGTATCGCCATTATTATGAGCGCCAGTACAAACAGCGCCTGGAAGAGGTCATATAGATGAAGGTACTGATTACGGGAGGAAAGGGTCAGCTTGGCGTTGATGCAGCATCCGTTTTTCAGCAGCGTGGTTGGGAAGTGTTCGTGTTCGGCAGAGACAGGCTGGACGTCACAAAAGGCGAGCAGGTGATGGAGGTTGTAGAATCTGTTCGCCCTGACGTTGTGATTCATGCGGCTGCCTATACGCAGGTTGACCAGGCGGAACAGGATGTTGACTCTGCCTATCTGGTGAATGCCTACGGGACCCGAAATGTTGCTGTCGCATCGGAGAAAGTGAAGGCGAAGCTGGTTTACATTAGTACCGATTACGTATTTGACGGAACCGGTATAGACCCGTACAATGAGTTTGCTCCAACCAACCCGCAGTCAGTGTATGGGAAAAGCAAGCTGGCGGGTGAATCGTTTGTCAGGGAATTGTCCAGCCGATTCTTTATAGTCAGGACGTCCTGGGTATATGGCTTGTACGGAAACAACTTTGTCAAAACCATGCTGAAGCTGGCAAAAGAGCGGAATGAACTGTCGGTTTTGTACGATCAGGTGGGATCCCCTACCTATACGGTAGATCTGGTTTGCTTCCTGGAGGAATTGGCGAGTACCGAACTCTATGGCACGTACCACGCATCCAACTCAGGGCAGTGCTCCTGGTATGAATTTGCGAAGGCCATTTTTGAAGAAGCGGGGCTAAACCATGTCATTGTTCATCCGGTAACAACGGAACAATTGAAACGGCCCGCGCCGCGCCCGGCTTTTTCTGTGATGGACCATATGTCTATCCGGTTAAACGGCTTGCAGCATCTCCGGCCCTGGAGAGAAGCGTTACGCGAATTTTTGGAACAACTTCACGATAACGGACTGGATCAATGATCCCAGTCCGTTTTTTTATTAAAACAGTTTGTAAAACCATGGTATAATAACTCATGATGTCGAATCTTTGGAGCTAGGAAAATGGATCTAAGTATTGTCATTGTGAATTACAATACATGCAAACTGACGTGTGATGCCATACAGTCCGTACTTCGGTCAGACACGTCTTGCAGGTATGAAATCATCGTGGTTGACAATCACTCGTCAGATGATTCCATAGACACCATCTCCAGATTATTTCCGGAAGTAATACTGATTGGAAATGCCGCAAACGTCGGATTTGCACGCGCAAACAACCAGGCAATCCGGATGGCCAGCGGCAGGTACATACTGCTCCTGAATTCTGATACCGTCATTCAGCCGGATACGATTCAGGTCATGGTGTCTTTTATGGACCAACATCCTGAAGTAGGGGCGAGCGGTTGCAAGGTCGTGCTCCCGGATGGCAGACTGGATAAGGCGTGCCGACGTGGTTTTCCGACGCCTGTGGCCTCTTTCTATTACCTTTCCGGCCTATCCCGGCTTTTTCCCAAAAGCGCTCGATTGAATCAGTACCAGCTCACCCATCTTGACCCGGACGAATCGTACCCTGTCGATTGTCTGGTTGGCGCGTTCATGATGGTCAGAAGGGAGACCATTGATCAGGTTGGTTTGCTGGATGAGGATTTCTTTATGTACGGAGAAGATGTCGACTGGTGCTACCGGATCAAACAAGCAGGCTGGGTCATCTACTACTATCCCCATACGTTGATTACTCACTACAAAGGGGCAAGCAGCAGACGAAAACCGCTAAAAATTATTTATGAATTTCATCGGGCGATGTACTTGTTCCATAAAAAACACTACCGGCAAAAGTATTCGTGGCTGACAAATGCCGTTGTGTATCTGGGGATCAGTTTGAAATTACTCTTGTCTCTCATTCAAAACAAATGGACGCGAATTGGGTGATCAGATGATACGGAATAATCAAAGATTCTTGTCGCAGCTATACGCGATATTCGATCTTATCATAATTCAGCTTGTTTTTCTGTTCTCTTGGTGGCTCAAATTTGATCTGTTTGCTACGGGAGAGGCACATTTACCGTTTGGAACGTATTTTCTCTGGAGTTTCATATACGGTTTAATCGTCAATTCGATTGGGTTTCTTATCGGCTTTTATTCTTCCAAACGGAAAAAAAGCTTCTCGTATGAGGCATTTAAGAGCATACAAGTGCATATGACAAGCATGTTGATTCTGCTTAGTCTTCTCTTCCTCATAAAAGAGATAGATTTCTCACGATCTTTCCTGTTTATTTTTATGGCTAACAATATACTGTTTATGGGGTTGTATCGGTATATTGTCAAGATTTTACTCAAAATGTTTCGAAAAAAGGGATACAACAAGCAGTTCATTCTTATCTTGGGAGCGGGTTCCGTCGGGAGAAGATTTCATCAAACGGTTGCGGAGCATCCCGAGCTTGGCTTTGAAGTAATCGGCTTTCTGGATGATTTTCGTACAGAACACGAACCTACATACAGCAGTTTCAAACCAGTTATTGGGAAAATCGACAACCTTGAGACGATCCTTCAAAACCATCTGATTGACGAGGTGATCATCGCCTTGCCATTGGATGCACATAAAAAATACCGGAACATTATCGACGCTTGTGAAAAAGCGGGAGTAAGAACCCTCATCATCCCAGATTTCTTTGACTTCCTTCCGACAAGGCCGTACATCGATAACTTTGCGGACATTCCGCTGATTAATGTTCGTGACATTCCTCTCGATGAACTGCGAAACCGGATGTTTAAACGCATGTTTGATATTGCTTTTTCGCTTGTCGCCATTATCCTTACGCTCCCCCTGATGGTAATGATTGCTGTGGGAATCAAGTTGACATCGCCGGGTCCAATCATTTTCAAACAGGAGCGGGTCGGAATGAACCGGCGCACGTTTATGATGTACAAGTTTCGTACCATGAAAGTGTTAAGTCAGGAGATTTCCGATACCCAATGGACGACGGCGAACGATCCGCGAAAAACGAAATTTGGTAGTTTCTTGCGTAAGACCAGTCTGGACGAACTGCCTCAGTTTTTTAACGTACTTAAGGGCGATATGAGTGTTGTTGGCCCACGGCCGGAGCGCCCGTATTTTGTGGAACAGTTTAAAGAAGAGGTACCGAAGTATATGGTAAAGCATCATGTGCGACCAGGTATCACCGGTTGGGCACAGGCCAATGGACTACGAGGCGATACGTCGATTGAGGATCGCATTCTTCATGATATTTTTTACATTGAGAACTGGACGTTGTTGTTTGATATAAAAATTATCTTTAAGACGATTGTAAACGGGTTTGTCAATAAAAATGCGTATTAAATCTCCATGTTTCGGGAGGAAAAATGATTAAAAAAGCAATCATACCTGCTGCCGGATTGGGGACTCGTTTTCTTCCTGCAACAAAAGCACAGCCAAAAGAAATGCTTCCTATTGTAGATAAACCTACCATTCAATACATCGTGGAAGAAGCAATCGCTTCCGGAATCGAGGATATCATCATCGTAACCGGACGAAATAAAAGAGCGATAGAGGATCACTTTGATAGATCGATTGAGCTAGCGGTAACCCTCCAGGAACGAAAAGAGAAACATCTACTGGAGATCGTTGATGGTATCTCCACTATGGTCGACATCCACTACATTCGCCAGAAGGAACCCCTCGGCTTGGGCCATGCTGTCTATTGTGCGCGCAAGTTTATCGGGAATGAGCCGTTTGCTGTTCTTCTGGGAGATGACATTATACATAGTGAAACTCCATGCTTAAAACAAATGATCGACGTTTATCAGCGTGAGCAAAAATCTGTTATCGGTGTTCAACGCGTCGATTGGAAAGATACCGGAAAATATGGAATCGTTACACCGGGCATGCAAATCGGCAACGACATAGAAGTAATTGATCTTGTAGAGAAGCCAAAAACGAACCCTCCATCGAATCTTGCCGTCATGGGAAGGTATATTCTTGAACCACAGATCTTTGACTACCTGGCACAAACCATACCGGGAGCGGGCGGAGAAATCCAACTGACCGATGCCTTAAAAGAGCTTGCCAAAGATTACGGAATGATTGCTCTGGAGTTTGAAGGAAAGCGTTATGACGTAGGGGACAAGCTGGGCTTCCTTCAGGCAACGGTGGAATTTGCCTTGAGTCGCGACGATTTGCGACTTGATTTCCATGAGTATTTACTTTCACTATTTGAACAGATGAGCATAAAGACCGGGGGAAGTAAATGAATACCGTACTAGTCACTGGCGGAGCGGGATATATAGGCAGTCATACTGTTAAGGTTTTGGTAGAGAAGGGAATGGATGTTGTCGTTTTAGACAGTCTCGTAACCGGACATCGAAAGGCAGTTCCACCTCATGTTACTTTCTATCAAGGAGACATCGCCGATACTGATTTGGTAACCAGCATTGTCAACCAGCATGCCGTAGATGCAGTCATTCACTTTGCTGCCCGTAGCCTTGTTGGTGAATCCGTGGTGAAGCCTGATCTGTATTTCTATGAAAATACAGCGAAAACAATTCGATTGTTTTCCACTCTGGTAGAACAAGGTGTGAAAAAGGTCGTCATTTCTTCCACTGCTGCGGTGTATGGAATTCCGCAAGACATACCGATACTGGAAGGTGCACCAACCTCCCCAATTAACCCATACGGCCTTTCAAAACTGATGATCGAACAAGCCATGTATTGGCTGGATCACGCTTACGGGCTTCGGTGGGTCGCTTTGCGTTATTTTAATGCAGCTGGTGCTTCACTTGACGGCAGCATTGGAGAAGATCATGCGCCGGAAACGCATTTAATTCCATTGGTATTACAGACTGCTTTAGGTCAAAGGCCAGCCGTTCAGATTTTTGGTACAGATTACGGCACCCCAGATGGCACATGCATTCGAGACTATGTACATGTGCTAGATCTGGCAGAAGCTCATTATCTGGCGGTAAAAGCGCTTGATGCCGGATTACAGAGCCGATCTTTTAATGTGGGGACAGGACATGGGTATTCCGTTCGAGAGGTAATCGAAACGGCCCGAAGAGTGACAGAAAAGCAGATTAATACCGTGGAAACGGATCGGAGAGCGGGTGATCCCGCTGTTTTAGTAGCAAGAGTGGATGATATTAAACAGATGCTTGGCTGGCAACCGCGCTACAGTGATTTGGAAACCATGATTGCATCAGCGTGGAAATGGCACGCCAAGCATCCGAATGGTTATATCAGGGGGTTCTGATGAACGTACTACAGACGTACCAGGAATGGATGACTATTCCATTCGTAGATGAGGATACCAAAGCAGAACTTCGCTCCATTTCAGATCAACCACAAGAAATTGAAGATCGCTTTTACAAATATCTGGAATTTGGCACCGGTGGCATGCGTGGAGTGTTAGGAGCGGGAACGAATCGGATTAATCGCTATACCATTCGACGTGCTACGCAAGGTCTTGCCAACTACATTGCGAGCTTCGGAGAACAAGCGAAGGCAAAAGGCGTCGTCATTGCGTACGATTCCCGCCATCAGTCGGAATTGTTGGCGGAAGAAACGGCTTGTACATTGGTGGCCAACGGGATTCAAGTATACCTATTTGAAAACCTTCGGCCAACACCGGAGCTTTCCTTTGCCGTCCGCCATTTGCATGCGCAGGCCGGGATCGTAATTACCGCCAGTCATAATCCTCCCGAATACAATGGCTACAAAGTATATTGGGAGGATGGGGGGCAGATTGCCTCTGATATTGCTGCGGTAATCATCAACGAGATTAACCGTATTCCTTCTTTTGAGCAGATTCAGTATCTCTCTCGTGCAGAGGCGGAGAAGACAGGTTTGCTGAACATGATCGGTGACGCAGTAGACCGAGTATACCTGGATCAGTTGAAGAGTATTTGTGTGCACCCGGAGAGTGTGAAAGAAACTGCTTCGTCCTTTTCCATTGTCTACACTCCGCTGCATGGAGCAGGTGGCATGCTTGTCCAACAGATTTTGCGGGAGATCGGATTTCAGCACGTATTTGTTGTACCGGAACAAGAGAAGCCGGATCCAGATTTTAGGACAGTACCATCGCCGAATCCGGAGGAGAAAGAAGCATTTCAACTGGCGATCACTCTTGCACAAGAAAAACAAGCCGATGTCGTGATCGCGACCGATCCTGACTGTGATCGTGTCGGAGTGGTCGTGCACGACAAATTGGGAGTTTACCAGTTCTTGACGGGAAATCAAATAGGGGCGTTGTTGCTGGAGTATCTATTATCCGGCAAAGCGGATCAGGGGTTGCTTTCGCCTAAGTCCACAATGATCACCACGATTGTCACGAGCGAGTTAGGCCAGGCGGTTGCCGCAAACTACGGAGTCGACACAATCAAGACATTGACGGGATTCAAATACATTGCCGAACAGATCCGTCTGTTTGAAGAGCGCAAGCACCGGGAGTTTGTTTTCGGTTACGAAGAAAGTTATGGCTATCTTGCTGATCCTTTTGTCCGCGAGAAAGACGCGGTAATGGCTTCGATGCTGATTTGTGAAATGGCTGCCTTTTACAAAAAGCAAGGGAAGACATTGATTGATGTTTTACACCAGCTGTACGAACAACATGGGTACTATCTGGAGGCGCTGGAATCCCGTACATTAAAAGGCAAGGATGGATTGGAGCGCATCCAATCGATTATGAACGACTGGCGTTCCACACCGCCAAACAACATAGGAGCTGGCAGAATCGTAGAAGTGCGTGATTATGCATTACAAGTTGCGGTTGATTTTTACAGTGGAAAAGAAACGGCTATCGCCATGCCAAAAGAGAATGTTCTGCAGTACCGTTTTAAGGATGGGTCATGGTTCTGTTTGCGCCCCTCCGGAACGGAACCCAAACTAAAGGTGTATTTTTCTGTAAAAGGATTGAGTAAGGCTGAAGCTGAAAGGCGTCTGGAAGAAATAAAGAGCCATGTGATGAACAGGATCGACTCTTTCTAACCGATGCGTAGCTGAAAGGTAAATGAGGGGGGAATTTGTCCCTCCTTATTTGCTAACCGATAGTAATTAATGCAGCCATCCATAGCCTGTTTTTGATTCTCTTCCATGATAGCTCCACAAACCTTGCAGCTTATGGACCGCTGCTCGAAAGGCCATTCACGAAATGGGATAGGGAACACCGACTGACATCTGTGGCATTGAATCTCAATAAGGATCAACAGAATCACCTCTTACCTAATTGTACCATAAAACCATGTCTTCCCTGAGTATGGTTCCAAGCAATATTCAATCCCTTTATTAAACATGTCGAAATAATGGCTTGTCCATTATAAAGGGGAAAGTACACTGTCACCACCCGAAAGCTGTCGAAAGGGTCTGTCTCGAAGGAGGCAGGCTCTTTCCATTTGTTCGGAACTCACTGCAAAACCCTTCCTGCTCTCACAGCAAAACCCTAGGGATCACAAGCGGAAAGGCGCAGTTCAGGAGAGTCAACAGGAGAGTGCCTTTTTCTTTCTGGTCCCCTCACTTGTGGATTGGTGCCTGTCACCACCCGAATTATGTCGAAAGGTTCTGTCTCGAAAGAGGCAGGCTCTTTCTTCTCTTTAAAAAATAAAAGAGTCCACGTTTGGACTCTTACCCCCCATACCTCTCCAGAAAATCCTCTACGGCTTTATTGACTACATCTTTTACGGTGTAACCGGTACTGTTTACGAACCCCGTCAATCGTTCCGACAGCTGCGCCTGGATCTGCACGGTCTTAGTCACAGCCGGTCCCCTGTACCGTTTCATATGCAGCGGTTGCGGCCGGTCAGTGACCATGTTCAAGAGCTTGTCCTTGTGTCGAACACCTAAAGGCATTGATGCTTGTAGAAAATGGCTCGGATATATCCGGACTGGTGGCGGATAAAAAGTTGAAACGTGCCGTCAATGATTTGTGCCGACTGGGATGGGTGAAGCCCCGTGCTCACAAACATTGAGCGAAAAGTACTTCGGATTATCGCCAACTTTTCAGTGGGACGCCGGCGCACACCGACCATTGACGAATTATGTGTAAAGACTGGGCGCAGTCGCAGCGGCATGATGGAGGTTCTGGAGGCACTTGCCCGTGAGGAATCTATCAAATGGGAGCGATCCAGACCGAACGACATCACCCTACTCGAGGCTTGGGAAAGAAAGGAGCCGATCAGATGGCAAGCAAGATAGAGAATTTATTCGGATCAAGTCGCTTCGTTTTACCTGAGCATCGGGAGCTGTATCTGCAACTCAAGGAGGACGACAAACTGGTACCTCAACCGATGCTAGGGGATTGGTGCCTGTCACCACCCGAAAAATGTCGAAAGGGTCTGTCTCGAAGGAGGCAGGCTCTTTCCATTTGTTCGGAACTCACTGCAAAACCCTTCCTGCTCTCACTGCAAAACCCTAGGGATCACAAGTGGACAGGCGCAGTTCAGGAGAGTCAACAGGAGAGTGCCTTTTTCCTTCTGGTCCCCTCACTGAAGAATATAAAGAATGCAGTCAGAAGCCCTCTTCCCCGCCCACGTTTTCCCTTTCCCCTCACTTTTTTTCTTCACGCTATCCCAGCCGTAATGACCGTAAAATCAAACATATATTATTCCCTTGATCTCGGATAGAAAGGAGGTTCCAGCAGGAGTGTCGAACACGCATTCCAGTGGTATAATGGTAGTACAGACTAAGAACGGAGAAGGGAGAGTGATGGCGTGACCAAGCTAATGGAGTTGAAGATCGACTTCGCTTTCAAGCAGGTGTTTGGCAAAGCGGGGAACGAACCGATTCTCCTTGCCTTTCTGAATGCCGCGCTCCAACTGCCGAAGGAAAAGCGGATCACTTCGGTGGAAATCCTCAACCCCGAAATCAGTCGGGATCACATCGAAGACAAGGCATCCGTGCTGGACGTCCACGCTAAAACGGAACAGGGTGAGCACGTCAACATCGAGATTCAGCTGGAAAACAGGTTCGACATAGAAAACTTGGCGATAGCCTAGCGTAAGCGACGGCAGAGCCATAGTTGCACTTGTGTCTAACCAGAATGCCAGTGCATTCTGGTTAGACCATGGAAAAGCGTACCCTGTACTACTGGTCACGCATCTTCTCTGCTCAGATGCAAAAGGGAATGCCGTAAGGATTAGGTGCCTGTCACCACCCGAAAAATGTCGAAAGGGTCTGTCTCGGAAGAGGCAGGCTCTTTCTTTTTTGATTGGCAACTGACTGCAAAACTCTTTAGAAACTCGCTGAAAATCGAGACTAATCATACTCATCTTGATTACCACCCATTCCCAACAAGGAACCTCTCCATTCCCCTCTCACTACAAACTATAAAGAATGCAGTCAGAAGCCCTCTTCCCCGCCCACGTTTTCCCTTTCCCCTCACTTTTTTCCTCACGCCATCCCAGCCGTAATGACCGTAAAATCAAACATATATTATTCCCTTGATCTCGGAAAGAAAGGAGGTTCCA
>NZ_JBIYSM020000015.1:0-81184 GCF_044759095.2 Brevibacillus soli | reverse complement strand
CGGGAAGTAGCTCAGCTTGGTAGAGTACTTGGCTTGGGACCAAGGGGTCGCAGGTTCGAATCCTGTCTTCCCGACCACCGTTTCCAAACATCTTCTGTGCGGGTGTAGTTCAATGGTAGAACCCCAGCCTTCCAAGCTGGTCGCGTGGGTTCGATTCCCATCACCCGCTCCATAATCATGCGTAAAGCGGGCAGCCGATTGGTTGCTCGTTTTTTTATACAAATTTCTGTCGAGTTGAGTCATTTCCCGTCCCGAGGCTACAATAAATACAGTGGAACCAAGGGAGGGTCAAGTTCATGAACAAAAATGTAACCATCATCGGAGTACCGCTTGATCTGGGAGCGGACCGTCGCGGTGTCGACATGGGTCCGAGTGCCATTCGTTATGCCGGTGTAGTATCTCGTCTGGAGAAAATCGGCTTTCACATTCAGGACAAGGGCGACATCTCAGTAAACCGACCCCACACGTTTATGGAAACGGACAATCACAAATACCTCGATGAGGTTGTGGACGCAAATACAAGGCTTGCCGATGCGGTCAGCAGCGTGATGGAAGAAGGGCGATTTCCGCTCGTATTGGGCGGCGATCACAGCATTGCCCTGGGTACGATTGCCGGTGTTGCCAAGCACATAAAAAACCTCGGTGTCATCTGGTTTGATGCCCATGGGGATCTGAATACAGGAGAGACCTCCCCGTCGGGGAACATCCACGGCATGCCACTGGCAGCAAGTCTGGGATATGGTCATCAGCGCCTGGTTAACATCGGCGGCTTCGCTCCCAAGCTGAAGCCGGAAAACGTGGTGATCCTTGGCGCGCGCGATTTGGACCCAGGTGAGCGTGCCTTGATCAAGGAGATCGGCGTCAAAGTATTTACCATGCACGAAATTGACAGGCTGGGTATGGCACGGGTGATGGAAGAAGCAATCCAACACGTCTCTAAAAATACAGACGGCGTACACCTGAGCCTTGACCTGGACGGGCTCGACCCGCATGATGCGCCTGGAGTGGGAACACCGGTAATTGGGGGTATCTCCTACCGCGAAGGCCACCTGGCGCTGGAAATGCTGGCCGACGCTGACATTCTCTGCTCCGCAGAGTTCGTGGAGGTAAACCCGATTCTCGATCGAGAGAACATGACAGCTCGCGTTGCCGTCGCTCTGATGAGCTCTGCGTTCGGAGACAAACTGCTGTAAAGAGCCGTGCGTGTAACGTAAAAAAGAGGGGGAAGGAAAATCCCCCTCTTTTCTGTTTTCCACATCTTTACATTTGCAGAAGAAATGGATACATTCTATGGGTGGAGATGTAATTTGTTCAAAAGGCGATCAAGCTTCTTGCTTAGTTTCACCATTTCGGGCGTGATCACGGGATGCTGTTTGTATCGCTCGTTTAATTCTTTTCGGAGCTTTTCAATTTGGAGAAGAACGCTTTCATCTCCCATTGGTTCCACTCTCCTTACCATCCTGTTTATATGGATCTACCACTATTATTATATAAAGAAACTGGGTCATTATTCCTTCTTTTGTAAATGAAAAAGGCTGCGAAAATAAGGTGAAAAACGAAACCAAATGCAGTATCGTCCGTATATAAGGATTACGGTGCTGCGAGGAGGATCGCATGGAATTTGTAGAAAAACGGTTAACGGAGCGAGCAAAGCGCGGAGATCGCGAAGCGTTTGCCGAGTTAATAGAGATATACAAGGATAAAATATTCCAACTGGCCTATCGAATGGTGGGAAACCGACAGGATGCCGAGGACATTGCCCAGGAGACGTTCTTGCGAGTATATGCCAACCTGCACAGCTACGATGACAGCTACAAGTTCTCCACCTGGATTTACCGGATTGCCACCAATTTGTGCATCGACCGGGGCAGAAAAAAACGACCGGATTTTTCCCTGGACGAAGAGATAGAGTCAGGGCAGGGGATGGACTGGTATTCGCGCCTTTCCTCTAACGACAAAACACCGGAAGAAAAACTGGTGACGCAGGAGCTGCAGGAAACCGTACAGGATGCCATCTCACATTTGGCGCCGAAATATCGTTCCATTATGATTCTGCGCTACATTGAGGATTTGTCTCTGCAAGAGATCAGCGATGTGCTGAAACTCCCTGTAACCACGATTAAAACGAGGATTCATCGCGGTCGCGAAGCGTTGCGAAGCAGGTTGCGATTTATGTAAAGAAAGGAGAGAGTTACGATGGAATGCAGAGAATCGATTGTCCTCATCCACGAGTTTTTGGACGGTGACCTAGACGAGCTTTCCAACCAGCGGCTGCAAGAGCATCTGAAAGTGTGCGCGTCCTGTCGTCGGCACCTGCATGAGCTGCAGCGTGCCATCGCCTTCGTCCAAAGTGCGTCCCACATTCACGTTTCCCCTGACTTTACGATACGCGTTCTGGCGCAATTGCCAGCGCCTACAAAAGCGAATCGGTTTTCAAACTGGCTGCGGAATCACCCGTTTTTGACCGCAGCGGCAGTCTTTATGTTTCTGATGACAGGAAGCCTGTTTGCTTCCTGGTTTGAACGGGACGACATGCTGCAGGTGTCCTCGTCAAGCATGGATAAGCTGAAAATCGATCACGATCGGAACGTGGTCGTTGTTCCAGCAGGGACAACCATAATCGGGGATTTGATCGTCCGCAACGGCAATGTTGAAGTCCAGGGCGAGGTAAAAGGGAATGTGGTGGCTATCGAGGGAAAAGTGTTTCTCGCCTCGACAGCTCAGGTCGCCGGAAGCGCTGAATCAATCGAAGCCATTTTCGATTGGATCTGGTATGAAGTGAAAAATATTGGAAATGACTTGCTTCCCGTTGGCCCTTAAGCGAAAATAGAAGGTATAGCTGTTTTGCAGCACGGCACGTGAAGCCGTGCTTTTTCCACAGGAACAAAATGGATTGCATCAATGAAGCGAGATATTGGAGGCTTCGTTATGGTTTCGTTGGACTATGGGGATTTGCTGCGTTACGTGATCGACATCCTGCTCGTCACGTACTTGATTTATAAATTAATATTGCTGATACGCGGTACACGGGCGGTACAGCTGTTGAAAGGGATTATGGTGATTGTGGTCACCTGGCTTTTGAGCAAGTACTTCCAGCTGACAACCCTCCATTGGTTGATGTCGCAGGCGTTTACGTTTGGGGTGCTGGCCCTTGTGATTATTTTTCAACCAGAACTGCGCCGCGCTCTGGAGCAGTTGGGACGAGGCAGGCTGTTCTCCCGTTCCCACAGCATTCAGGATGAAGAGACGGTGCGTCGAATTGTTCATGAAGTAACCAAGTCCATTACCTACATGGCGAAGCGCCGCATTGGGGCCTTGATCGTCATTGAACGGGACACGGGATTAAACGATTACGTGGAGACGGGCATCGCCATCAATGGTCGTGTAAGCTCGGAGCTGTTGATCAACATCTTCATTCCGAATACGCCGCTCCACGACGGTGCCGTTATCATGCGCAAAGACGTCATTCTGGCGGCGGGCTGTTATCTGCCGCTCTCTGAAAATACGTCGATTTCAAAAGAATTGGGTACTCGCCACCGTGCTGCCATTGGGATGAGCGAGGTTTCGGACGGCTTGTCCATTGTGGTATCGGAGGAAACCGGCCAAGTGTCCTTTGCCGCGAACGGGGAAGTCACCCGTAATCTGACGGAGGAACAGTTGGCGGAAATTTTGACAGAGCAGCTGCATCCTACGACAAAGAGCAAATCCATGGGAAGTCGTTGGCAATGGAGGCGAAAACATGGATAGATGGTTGAACAGTCATTGGTTTGCGAGAGCCATTGCGCTGATGCTGGCCATGATGATGTGGATGATCGTGAACCTGGAGGCCGAACCGACGCCGCCTACAGACACGAGTCAGCCGGTCTTTATCGACGGCGTCAACCTGCACGTCTGGTATGACACGGACCGCTACCAGGTTGTGAAACAGCCTCGTACGGTTAAGGTGGCTTTGGAGAGCACCAATCCGTTCTATCGGCACAATTTTGTTCCGCCGGAGTCGTATGAGGTATACGTCGATGTGCGTCACCTGGGCAAAGGTACTCACCGTGTCCCGGTGCAGTACAAAGGATTCCCCGAAGAGGCGCGCGTAGGCATCATTCCCAATATCGTGGAAGTCACACTGGAAGAAAAGAAAACGGTAGAGCGGGAGGTTACCGTGGAAATGCTGGGTCAGGTCGCTCCTGGCTACACGCCCGGAGAGCCGATCGTCAAGCCGTTCCGCGTGCTCGTGCGGGTACCGGAGAGCCAGGTGGACAACGTGGCGGTGGTCAAAGCGTCGGTCGACCTGGAGGAGGCAACTTCTCCGATTAAGAAAACCGTGCCTCTGAAAGTGGTGGACAAGGCCGGGAACGTCATACAGGGCGCAGAAGTCATTCCGCTTACAGTCGAAGTAAACGTACCTGTGACCAGTCCGTTTGTCCAAGTGCCGATTAAATTAAACTTGACGAATGAAATGCCGGATGGCTATAGTTTGGCTAGTGTGGATATGAATGTGAAAGAGGTGACGGTGTACGGACCTAAGGAAGTGATTGATGCGTTAAAATCGGGGACCTATCCTGGGCCGGAGATTGACCTCAGCAACCTTACATCGGATCGCCTCTTGGAGCTAAAGATACCTGTAATGGAGAATATCGTGAAGGTCGACCCCGAGTATTTGAAGGTGTCGCTGAAAGTGGTTCCTTCCTCGACCAAACGTTTGGAGAATATCCCAATCCGCATCAGCGGGTTGTCCGAAGAATCGCAAGCCAAGGTATTGTCAGCCGACGGGCAGGAAATCTCGACCGTGGACGTCGAGGTTGTCGGGGCGCCGGACATTTTGCAAAAACTGTCGGCAGAAGACGTACAGGTAGTGGCGGACGTAAGCAACCTGCCTGCAGGTGTGCATGTCATCAGTCTGAACTACATTTATAACCAACCTGACTACGTGAAGACGGCTGCGACGGCGCCGACACGTGTGACAGTGGAAATCACGAACAAACAAAGGTAGGCATATGCTACGTTGTGCATAAGGAAAGAAATGAGGGACAAGAATGGGGAAGTATTTCGGAACAGATGGTGTACGTGGTGTTGCTAACTCACAATTGACGCCGGAGCTCGCCTTTAAGATCGGGCGGGTAGGCGGCTACGTACTAACCAGACACAAGCAGGAAGGCAAGCCGAAGGTAGTCATCGGTCGAGATACCCGGATTTCTGGTCAGTTGCTGGAAAGCGCCCTGCTGTCAGGTCTGCTGTCCGTAGGAGCGGAAGTGGTGAGACTGGGCGTGATTTCGACATCGGGTGTAGCGTATTTGACACGCGCGCTGGGGGCGGACGCCGGCGTCATGATTTCGGCGTCCCACAACCCTTTCCCGGACAACGGTATCAAGTTTTTCGGCAGCAACGGCTTTAAGTTGTCAGATGAGGTGGAAGCGGAGATTGAGCAATACCTCGATGCAGCGGAGGATACGCTGCCACGCCCGACGGGAGAGCAGATCGGAACCGTGCTGGACTTCCTGGAGGGTGGTCAGAAGTACCTTTCCCACTTGAAAAATACGGTGTCGGAACGGTTTGAGGGCATGAAGGTCGTTCTGGATTGCGCCAATGGCGCCGTTTCTTCTCTGGCCGCCCGCCTGTTCGCCGATGTGGAGGCAGAGGTGATCACCATCGGGGCAAACCCGAACGGTGTCAATATCAACGAACAGTGCGGCTCTACCCATCCTGAGAAGCTGCAGGAGGAAGTGCTGAAGCACAAGGCGGACCTGGGATTATCCTTTGACGGCGATGCGGATCGCTGCATTGCGGTGGACGAAAAAGGGGAGATCGTCGACGGTGACTACATCATGGCGATCTGCGCACGCGCGCTGAAAGCGAAGGGCAAACTGAACAACAACACCGTAGTGACAACCGTCATGGCCAATATGGGCTTTTTCAAGGCGATGGAAGAGGCAGCGATCAATACGACCAAGACAGCAGTAGGGGATCGCTACGTAGTGGAAGAGATGATTCGCGGCGGCTACAATCTGGGTGGCGAGCAGTCCGGACACATTATCTTCCTTGACTACAACACCACTGGAGATGGTCTGCTTACAGGTCTGCAGCTGTTAAACATCGTGAAGGAGTCGGGTAAACCGCTCTCCGAGTTGAAGCAGATCATGACCAAGTATCCGCAGATTTTGGTAAACGTACGCGTCGAGGACAAAACCAAGCTGTCCGGCAATGCAGCCATCGAGCAAAGTATCAAGGAAGTGGAAGAGGAGCTTGCGGGCAATGGCCGCGTGCTCGTTCGTCCGTCCGGAACAGAGCCGATCGTGCGCGTGATGGCGGAAGGGCCGGATGAAGCCCAGCTGCAGCAGTTGGTTGAGCGAATCGCCGACGTCGTCAAACGCGAACTGGTCTAAATACACGCAGGGGAGTGGTACAAAGCCGCTCCCTCTTGCATACTTGTAAAAGACAAAGAAAAGATTGTTGCGTTTGCAAAGCTGTGGTAAAGTTATTGATGTTGCACGAAAGCTGGTTGCTTGAAAGGGGGAATCGGGAAAAGGAGAAAACGATGAAGGGATCAAAGAGACGTGAAAAGCGCCAGCACTGCGGCTGCCCGACATGGAGCGCAGTGGACGAGGTGGAGGTTTATCGAAGAGTTCGGCGGATGCCTCCCGGCAGAGTATCACTGCCGCAGAACGCAGGAACAAAACAGCGAGGCGACTCGCTGCACAATACCTGCGTATGATACAGGAAGCCATAGGATTGAATGGAAAACCAGATGGAATGGCGGGGACACACCCCGTACCATGACAATGCAGGGTTGTGTCTCCGTCAATACGAGAGGGGACAACATACACATGTGCGGAATTGTAGGATACATTGGAAATAGAAATGCGCAAGAAATCATCATCGGCGGGTTGAGCAAACTGGAGTATCGCGGATATGATTCGGCAGGGATTGCCGTTTTGACCGATCAGGGTCTGTCCGTTGCGAAGGCAAAAGGCCGTTTGGCTGTACTGGAAGAGCGCCTGGAAAAACAACCGCTGCACGGTAATGCGGGGATCGGTCACACACGTTGGGCGACGCACGGAAAACCATCCGACGAAAACGCTCACCCGCATACAGACGAATCCGGCAAATTTGTCGTCATTCACAACGGGATCATTGAGAACTTCCTGTCCATCAAGGAAGAGCTTTTGGCAAAAGGATACAAGTTCCAATCGGAAACAGATACGGAAGTCATCGCGCACCTCTTGGCAGATCTGTATGAGGGCGACATTGTGACAACCGTGCGCAAAGCAGTTCAACGGATGAGAGGCGCGTACGCTCTGGGCATCATGACGGAGCACGAGCCGGATAAGCTGGTAGCCGTACGTCTGGCCAGCCCGCTGGTTGTGGGTGCCGGCGAGGGTGAATGCTTCATTGGGTCCGATATCCCGGCGATGCTGGAGCATACCCGCGACGTTTACATCCTCAACGAAGGGGAGATGGCCGTTCTCACCCGCGACGGTGTAGAACTGCTGGAGGCGGAGTCCGGTGCCAAGATTGAGCGTGAGCTGTTCCACGTCGATTGGGATTTGGTGCAGGCAGAAAAAGGCGGTTACGATTCGTTCATGCTCAAGGAAATCTATGAGCAGCCGCAAGCGGTTCGCGACACCATGGGTTCTCGTATCGACACAGACAACAAACGCGTTCAGCTGCCTGAACTGAAAATGAGCGATGCACAGCTCGCTGCGTACGACCGCATCTACATCGTGGCGTGCGGAACCTCCATGCATGCGGGCCTGGTAGGAAAGGATGTCATCGAGAAGATCACCCGCGTACCGGTAGAAGTGGCGGTTGCTTCTGAATTCCGCTATCGCGACCCGATCTATACCGACAAAACGTTGATGATCGTGATCAGCCAGTCCGGTGAGACGGCCGACACGCTGGCAGCGCTCCGTGAAGCCAAGAAGAGCAACGTCACGGTGCTCGCCATCACCAACGTCGTCGGCAGCTCCGTTGCCCGTGAAGCGGATGAAGTGATCTTTACCTGGGCGGGACCCGAGATCGCAGTCGCATCCACCAAGGCATACACCAGCCAGGTGGTGGCCCTCTATCTGTTTGCCCTTTACTTTGCTCAGGTTAAGGGCACACAAACAGCTGAACAGATCGCGGAGATCGTAGAGCAGCTTCAGGAGCTTCCTGCGAAAATTACCGCCATCCTCGGCAACGTTGACCGCATCCGTGACTTTGCCAACAGCATCAAGGAAGTGACCAGCCTCTTCTTTATCGGCCGCAGCCTGGATTATGCCGTTTCTCTCGAAGGTTCCCTGAAGCTGAAGGAGATCTCCTACATCCACTCCGAAGCCTATGCAGCCGGTGAGCTGAAGCACGGTACACTCGCCCTGATCGAAGACAACGTGCCGGTGATCGCGCTGGCGACCCAGCCGGACATTTACGAAAAAATGGTCAGCAACATCGTGGAAGTAAAAGCCCGCGGCGCTCGCGTCCTCGGCTTCGCCCTGGAAGGCAACGATGATCTGGCCAAAACGGTGGACGAAGTGATTCACGTCCCGGCAACCATTCCATTCCTCACACCGGTCTTGACCGTCATTCCATTGCAACTGCTCGCCTACTACGCCTCCGTGGCCCGCGGCCTCGACGTCGACAAGCCGCGCAACCTCGCGAAGAGCGTGACGGTGGAGTAAGGAGTAATAGACTAGAAATAAAGCTTGTAGAGTAATAAAAAAGTTGTTAAGTAAATAATAAAGATATTTAATTTATAATAAAGTCGTTTTTAACGAACATCATGGAAAATCATTTATGACTAGCCATGATGTTCTTTTTTTTACGTATAGCGTCCAAATATAATAAAGATGTAGTCCGACATTCAGTTATGAACTAAAGGCAGAATAGTTTAAGTGTGTGATTTCTGAAAATACAGGTAAATTTCCCGAATGTTATGGTAAAATATTTAATCTAGGGAATATGCGATTGTTATGGAGGAAAAAATCAATGACAATGATAGTCGCTTATACATGGCAAGACAAAATCATTATGATAGCAGATAGTAGGTCATCAGCTAAAAATGATGAAGGAAAAATGGTGGATTATAGTGACGAAGGGGATAAAATCATTCCTGTACAGAACAAAATCGCTATAGGTCATGCTGGATTGCGAAAAGCCTATCAAGGTGAAGGACGTTATTTTGACTTAAATAAAATAACAGAGTATTTTCTCGAAGTAAATCGACCTAATATATCCAAGGCTACAGGCAAACAATTATTAACAGGACTTGTGGAGATGTGGAACCGAACATTAAGTGAAAAGCTGGGGCGTAACCCTTTTAGCTTAGACAATCGCTTCTCCTTTTTACTTGCGAATTTTGAGGAAAACGAAGGTGGGGAATTAAAGCCAAAAATCCATGCATATGAATCGCACTTTAATGAGTTTAATTGGGGTGGGAGGAAGGCAGTCATAGGTGATGACGAGGTATATCCGATCATTATGCCATATTATGAAACAAATACAGATGATTGGACCTTTCAGGACGCATTAGATTATTATCAAAAAGGATTTGCGGAAGTCATGGATAAAGTTGAGACTGTCGGAGGTCCAATTGATATCTACGTATTGGAAACAAATCCTGCTCATTCCCATTGGTTGAAACATAAAACTAATAATTAGACACTTGGCAGCCTTTTTCGTTTAAAGTCTATTAATATTGGCTAAACGTGTAGGATAGTTACAAGATTTGTACATATTGGTCTGAGTTAGATAAAGAAAAATAAAAGTTTGAGGTGAATTGATGAAAGTCAGTTTTGATATGTATTTACCTTTTAAATTACCCATCAAAGATGGTATTAAGTCGATTCATGCATATCCAAATGCAGAATTCATGTTGACGTACCAATCCTATAAAAGAGGATCTGTAATTGATCATAAATATTTATTGGATGAGATTGATTGCACGGTTGTAAAAATTGACTACATGCCTCACGAATCCATAACGAAAGGGCTTCAAAAGGATGAGCTTCTGAGATTAACTGTTGTAGACAGCATTGATTTCTTGAACCTTTTTTTTGACGCATTACGGATCAATCATGGTCTTAGCCATGTTCGTAACATTACTATTGCGGATCTACCTGTCACGTTCTCAATAGTTATCAATGATGAAGAAGCTTTTGAGTATCTTTCTCGTCCTCATGATGTCATTACCCCTTCATCGCAGCTATCTCTTGAAGATCTTTCAAAGGTTGGTAGTTCACTGCAAATGTGGGATGCTTACCCTGAGGTGTTTCTTTTTGAGAAATTTTTTGCAACTGCTAAGAGTCACCTCCATAGAGAGCAAATGATTGAAGCAATTATTGACCTGCAAACCTCTTTCGAGATTTTTATCCGCAACACTCACAAGTTACTTCTCCTTCACAAAAATGCAAGTGAGGAAGAAATTTATAGGGCTCAATCCATTCCGTTCAGAAACGTAGTGGAAGATCATATCGGGAGAATGTTGGAGGCAAATTTAAAGTTCAACGAAACTACTGGACCAATATCTGTTTGGTATGAAAAGCTATATAAGGTTAGAAATGAGATTGTTCATAGTGGAAGGGTGCACATCTCAGGAAATGAAGCTTATGATGCGTTTGATGCTTATGTTAATGCGAGAAACTATATAGCCGATTTACTTCTGGATGCCGGGCTTATGAATTCAAACCATAAGGTTGACCTTAGTATTTTCCCAAAAAATATCAAAGGATCAATTGATCCACAACCCATTTTGGAGAAATTGAAACAACAAGGGATGATACCAAAGGATCTACAATTTTATAATTCGGCGGTAGATTCTGACACGAATAGGGTCAGTGATTAGAGGAATTCAATCTGTTTACATAAACTAGAATTATCTTTATTTTATTAAACTAATGAGTTTGTTAGTGGAACAGTCATCGGTAGTCTAGGACTTTATATTCGAGTCCTGATCTACCGTTTTTTTCATTTGATGAACCATCCATTTTTTTTCGAATGCTGCTGTTTTTTCACTTTTGGCAATATCAAATGGTAGACCACAAATAAAAAAGTCGTTTAATAAGCGTGCACTTTGGAGTAAACTATTACCAAATACTCTAAGTTGCACGTTTTTTCATTATTTGAAGAAGAGATATTGGGATGGCTAAACGAAGCAACGGCTGGACGGAAGATAAAATCGCTCGTTATGAGAAAGATGTCACCGCCGGGATATAATTGACCCAGGTTCGCCGGAAAGAAAATGACCCACCCTTAGCGAATATATCCCCTTCGGTATTAACGGCCAAGTTAATGATCGGAGGGAGACAGCTAAGGAGTGGGATAGTGATATCGTTACATACCATGAGGGCAGAAGGCAAGAGCATTCGTGAAATCGCTCGTCAAACCGGGCATTCTCGAAATACTGTTCGTCGGCGGGGGGAATTCAGCCTCGAAAAGGAAACACGGAAATCTCGTGGTTCCAAGCTTGATCCATTCAAACCGTTCCTGCAGGAACGGCTTCAAGAAGGTATCTATAACTGCGAGGTTTTATTCGAGCTTATACGAGAAGAGGGATACACCGGAGGGCGTACCATCCTGAAAGACTATGTGAAGGACTTCCGTCCTCCCAAACAAGTTCCCGCTGTTCTTCGTTACGAGACGAAACTTGGTGAATACGCCCAGGTTGACTGGGGACTGTGTGATTATGTAGATCTGGACGGTACGGTCCGAAAAGTGCCGGTATTTGTCATGGTATTGGGGTACTCTCGTACCACCTATATTGATTTTACCATAGGGTTACGCACCTTTCTGTTTGGGATGGTAAGCTTTAGCAACTTCCATTTTACCAAACGAGAAAGGTGTTTTTCTGTCAAGAACGAGACTTTTCGAGAGGAAATCCTAGCCCCATCAAGGCTTAGCACAGATTTTCAAGGTGCGAAAGTTGAGTTAAATATTTATTCCAATTTCCTTTTTGTGTAGAAACTTTACCCCTAAACCTTAGAGCATGTCATGGAGTGCTAATTGGTCTTGTTTTTTTACCTATGTTGTTTTTGATTCCTGGTATAAGCATTTGGTTACTTATAAAAATTGCATTAGGTGTTAATTAACAATAAAAATGTTAAAAAACACCTGTTTGCTCGTCAATTTTATTCAATTCCATCAATTATTGAGCGAATGGTTATGATAGTGATGAAACCAGATTTACTTATAAAGATGCTTTGATTCGCTATTGGGTCTGGATGGCTGGTGTGGCTTTACTTGGCATTGGGTATTATGGGATCGCTTGGCAAAAGAAAAATCGCCGGGGCAAAAATGACCCCCCGGCGATGTTGGATCAAAAGATCGTTATTTCGTTGCCTCGCCGATAAATTCTGCCTTGTCCTTCTTGTGTTGATAGATGTATACATTTGAGTATTTGTTATCGCCCTTTTCGTCAAAGGAAACCTTCACAAAGAGGCCGTTGAAGTCAGTTGTTGCGCGAATGGCGTTCATCACTTGCTCGCGAGTGGGTTTTTTGTTTCCGTTTTCCTTGATCGCTTTTTCAATTCCATTCAACACAACTAGTGCAGCATCATAGGCGAACGGGGAGAAGGCGCCGGGTTCTTTGTTAAAGGCGGCACGATATCTCTCCATCCACTTTTTGCCCTCTTCCTTGGAGCGGATGTCGCTTACCACTGTGGCGTAAACGATTCCTTCCGCAGCGTCGCCTGCGATTTTGTAGATGTCCGCTGACTCCATCCCCTCGCCGCCCATGAATTTGCCGGAGTATCCTTTTTCTTTTAATTGCTTGGCAATAATCCCGCCTTCCGGGTAGTTGCCGCCGAAGAAAACGAGGTCAGGTTTTTTCGCCATAATCTGGTTGACAACCGCGCTGTAATCTTTTTCGCCTCTCGTGACCCCTTCCAGACCCAGTTCGGTTACGCCGAGGCCTGCAAACGCTTTGCTCACTTCGTCGGCCAACCCTTGTCCATAGGCAGTTTTGTCATGGACAATGTAAACGGAGGCAACGCCCATTTTTTCCTTCGCGTATTTGGCTGCAGCGGGAGCGATCTGGTCGTTGCGTGCGACCAGTCGATTCACGGTTTTCTTGCCATCCTCCGTCAGCTGTACGCCCGTGTTTGCAGGGGAGACCATGGCAAGTTTTCCTTCTTCGTATTTGACCGAAGAGGGAATAGCCACACCGGTATTATAGTGGCCGACTACGGCTAATACATCTTGATTGGAAATCAGCATTTCCGCGTTGGATACGCCGATTTTGGGGTCAGCCTGGTCGTCCTGCGGGAACAGGGAAATGTCAAAGCCGAGCTTTTTGAAATCCTCGGCGCGATCCTGAACAGCCAATTGAGCACCAAGCTTGATGGCTTCTCCTTCGAGTGATTCCGGACCGGACAAAGGACTTTGCGTAGCGATCTTGATCACGTTGGATCCGCCGGCAGATGAACCGGAGCCACAGCCTGCCACCAGAGAACCCAGCAAAGATATGGAAAGCAAGAAACTGATTTTTCCGAGTTTTTTCCTCATACGTACAAAGCCCCCTCGTGGAAAATAGTGGTTATTTTCTGTTTGCAAGCCATGTTGGCAAGGTAATGACGGGTTTTCCTTCTACCGCTGAGCGTACACAATCAGCCATGCTGCCAAAGTAGACACCCCGGTCCAGCATTCCGGGTCCATAGTGAGCAAATTTCCCCGAATTGGTCATAATCGTTCGTGATTGATCGGGGACGATCGGTGATATCATGCACAGGCAGCTGTCCGTTACAAAACGTGCCCCAAAGTTTTCAAGCGTGGACAATATCCCTGCGTTTTTTGCGGCTTCATAAACAAATTGACTTGTGGTAATGAGAAATCCGACCTGGGGATGACACCGTTTTCCCTCGGTCAGCTCAGCCAATTGAAAACATTCGGCCAACGAGAAATGAGGACTGCCCATCAAGACAAGATCAAGCGTTTGTTCATGCGCAGTAGACAGGTTTTTCCAAGCGGCGGCCAGTTCATCCCGGATGATGTGCCAGCGATCAGGTGGAGCATTGCAGCCGAATGCCTCTTCCATGGTAGATGCCTCAGGCGTTACTCCGATGATATGGAACATGGCGACGGCTCCGCCGGTCGCGAGTGCTGCACCGAAGGCTTTTAAATCATCCGCTCCGGGCTTATCCGAAAGTCCGTGAATGACCGGAACGCCATTTCCTATGCGATTGCCAACCAGATAACCAAGGACTGGATAAAACGTGGAATCAAGCGGACCAAGATCAGGCAACTCAATCAGTACCGTACCCAATCGTGCCTTGTCCAGATGATAGCCGGCTAATGGAACCCTTCCCGTCAGCGCTGCACAAATATCCATGAGATCCCCATACCGGTTTGTGCGGGCACCAATCACGCTGTTGGCATACACAATCGCATTGGATTCGGCCCAGGCGATATGTTCGCCGAAAACGGGCGGGTCAGGCAGCTGATAGGGAGCGCAAGTGAAGGTTGGCTTGGCACCCATGCGTTCGTAAGCTGACGCAAGACGATCTGCCATCGATGCAAACTGGGGATCAACTCCTTGCTCCCGCCACCTCCTGCGGTCAATCGAAATCGCATTCATCGTTGTCGGAACGGCCACACGACCGCCTTGTTCAGCCAGGGCTTCCGCAAATGTGAGGCTTGCTTCGCCTGTATAAATGCAGCCGTCAATATGCGCTTGTTTTATGTCGATCAACCTTGGGGCTCCCTGCAGCTCGGCCATCCGCAGCAGGATGCGCATGGCCGTCTGTCGTGCTTTTCCCTCACCGCCTTCCAGGATGCGCTTGTCGCGCTCGGACAACTCTACATTGCTCATGTTCACACCCCCACTCAGACGGGAACAGACATTACTGCAAGATCACGGTTCCGTCTTCTTCTATACAGGCATAGTTCGCTTGAAGAGCCCTCTGAAAGCTGTCCGGATCGAGCACAATCACCGGTAGACGCTTTGAAAATATTTCGTCGGCCACGATTGCCCCCAGTGCAAGTATTTCGTCCACTTCCGAGAGTAAAATGGCGCTCGGAGCATGTTTGGTCATGATCGCTTCCAGCAAGACCCCGCTTGCAGTGCTGGACCCGCGGCCATAAGGCATGACGAAAACGCGACCGGCAACACTTTGGCCGCTTAGCGGGTGGTGACGATCGACAATCGTGCCTGTGCGGGGATCGAGACCGCCCCAAAAACTTAATGGTACGGTGGTTGCCAATACGGGACCCGATCCTTGTCCCGGGACAACCACTCGTTTCGGAAATGCCCAATGTTTCATGACATCCCCCCTGCCGATGCTGCCATCCGGGCAACAGCAGCCCGGCCCTCCGCGATGTCAGGATGAAACAGGATCGTCGCCTGCAGCCGCAAACGCTTCACGCGGCTGATGGCTTGCGCCAGCATCCCTTCATCCGACAAGGCTCCCCGTGCAAGCGCCATGGACAGACCGGCAACAGTGCCTTGTGCCATCGCCACTTTGGCGCATTCGATTCCGGTGATGTTGCCAGCCACATACAGACCCGATAGCGGTGTTTGCATCCGCTCGTTGTGAAGCGGAACATGTCCGCCCAGGGAAGGCACATAGACAAGCGGACAACCGGCCACCGCCGCCAGTTCAACAAGCGGGCTCAAGCCGCCAGCGATGCAGACAAAATCGGCGGGGATGACCTGTTCGGTGCCAGCAACCAACTCGCCGTCCGGGGTAATCCGTGCAATGCGGACCCCTTCCGCCTGATCCGTTCCCACGATTTCCAGAGCCGCGGTTCGCAGCTGGATCGGAATGTCCCACATGGCGAAGCCGCGAGATGGATAGAGGGTGACGCCCAGTCGCTGCATCCAGGCCGATTTCATCAAGCGGCTGCCCAGCCGGATCAATGGAGAGGGCGCCAGGTGGGCAAAGCGAAGGAGAGAGCTCATGACTGCCGCCGGATCGCCTGCGTCGCCTGTGACGGGGGAGACGGCGGGCAGTACCATTCGATCGACATGAATTCCGGCCAACTGCAGCTCACGGGCGATGGCCAGCGAGAGGATGTTCACGCCAATAACCACGCCGCGTTCGCCTGCCCGGACTCGCTGCACGTTGGTCATCACCTGGGCCGCACCGATGGACATGACTCCCGGCAAGGTCCAGCCCGGTACGGGGACGGGTTTCTCCGATGCGCCGGTTGCAATCAGAAGCAGAGGAGCCTCCATATCGCCTTCTGTCGTCGAGACACACCAACCGGCTTCGGTCCGGGTGACGTTGTACACGGAGACACCGCAGCGAACCTCAACGCCCAAAGATTGCGCCTCAACCGACAGGCGGGCCGCTTCGTTCAGTCCGTTCCACCAGGTGCCGTCCGGTTCCTGATGAAGCTGTCCCAGCAAGCGTCCGCCCGGGCGGTAAAATTCGTCCACCACACGTACCGTCAGGTTTTGGCGGGCACAGGCGATGGCGGCCGCCAGACCAGCTGGCCCGGCACCGATAATCAGCACGTCGATCATGCCGGATGCCCTCCCTTTTTTAGCGGTGTGGGCAGGACACTGCCCGACACAACATCCATCCCTTCTTCCACCGGTGTCATGCAAGCGCGGACAGATGGCTTTCCGTTTACGGTCACCCGGCACTCATAGCAGTGGCCGATGTTGCAGTAGATTCCCCGGGGCGTGCCCGTTTCTTCATGCAGCCGCAGCGCGCGGATGCCGCTTGCCAATAGGGCGGCGGCGATCGTTTCGCCTTCGAGGGCCGAATACGTCTTTCCATTGAAGGAAAAGAGAAGCGATTTTCTTTCGCCCAATCCACCCAGGACAGGATGCTGCCAAATTCGTTCGTTCATTTACAGTCGACCTCCGAGCATGTGAAACGAAATGGGACGAACGGGCGGCTGATAGCCAAGCGGAACGGTATGAGTCGGTGTTTGGCCGGTGACTTGTTCGATGACCAAGTCCACCAGCGAGCGGCAGGTGCGGCCCCCGCAGCAGCCCATTCCCGCCCGGGTCCGCAGCTTTAATTCCCGTGCCGTGCATCGGTACATCGAAGCTGTCTTTACCAAATCGTCCAGCGAGACTTCCTCACATCGGCAGACGATCAGTCGGTGTGGATCCATGATGAAGTCCTCCTTTCTTCTTGCCCGCGAGATAACTGCAAGTATCGTGCCGTTGCGCGGCGATAATTCAACCGGGGTGGTGCTTACCGACATCGTCGTGACGGCGGAAGATAGGAAACGGTCAGGGCCTTTTGCTTGGGAAGCCTTGGCAGTGTACAAAAATATAGACGTTTTCTTGTTCATCTGTATAGTTCTTTATACATGCGGCGGCAGGAAGATGCAGGTTCTTCTTTACCCAGTTGGCACATGTTATGCATTTTTACGCAGAAGCAATGAGACCAGGGACTCGTGCAACGTCCCTGGTCAATTCCGGAAGACAGAGGAGGAATCAAGATGGAATTGATTCGAATTTTGTCTGAAGTGTTGCCGCCCAGGCGCAGACGGAATTGCCTGAAATTATTCAGGTGCTGGCGAAAAATCAAGGTGAATTTCTTCCGGGGATAGGGACCAAGGGATAATGGGTTTGCCGAGAAAACGAAGAAAAAGAGGGAGTTCAATGTCTCTCGATGTTGGAGTGAAACAGGATCTTCTTTAGTTTGACTTGTTCAGCTTGTTATACAGCGTGGCGCGTGAAATGCCGAGCCGCTTGGCGGCCGCCTGCTTGTTGCCGTTTTCCAGCTCGATTGCTCGCAGAATGACCCGCCGTTCGTGTTCCTCCAGTTCCTTCTGCAGCGAAATCTGTTCGCCTGACAATACGGAGGGGGCGGATTTTGGCGTGGTCTGCAGGGAAATGGGGAGGTCCTCCTCCTTGATCACGCCGTCGCTGGCGAAGACAACCAACCGTTCAATGGTGTTGCGCAGCTCGCGGATGTTGCCCGGCCAGTCATGCTGCAGCAGGTTTTGCATGACGTTTTGAGAGATGGCGTGGATCGGACGGTTGTACCTTAGCGAAAATTCGTACAGGAAAAAGTGGGTCAATTCGATCGTGTCCTCGATGCGTTCACGCAGCGGCGGGATTTTCAGCGTGACCACATTCAACCGGTAGTAGAGGTCTTCGCGAAACTTCCCTTCCCGCACCAAGGCTTCCAGGTCCTTGTTGGTGGCCGCGACGACGCGAAAGTCCGCTTCGATCTGTTTGGTTCCGCCGACCGGATAGTACTTTTTCTCCTGCAGCACGCGAAGCAGCTTGACCTGCATGTCGAGAGGCATCTCGCCCACCTCGTCGAAAAACAGCGTGCCGCCCCGGGTCAGTTCAATCATCCCTTTCTTGCCTTTCTGATCGGCGCCGGAGAACGCCCCTTTTTCGTAGCCGAACAGTTCACTTTCAAACAGGGTGGGAGGGATCGCGCCGCAGTTGATCGCGACGAATGGGGCGTTGGCTCCTTCCCGAACGTCATGGACAGCCTTGGCGAACAGTTCCTTGCCCACACCGCTCTCGCCTGTGATCAGCACAGTGGCCTGGGTGTCTTTCAGTTTCTGGATCATGGTTTTGATTCGGCGGATGGCCATGCTGTTTCCCTTGATCTGTTGAAACGGATCGGATGTGGGGCTGAGCTTGGCCATTTCCTGCTGCAGGTGGTGAACTTTTTTCGTGGCGTTCAGGAGTTCCTGATTGAGCCGGACATGGCTGGTGATGTCGGTTTCCCCAGCGACGGCCCCGATGATCCGGTCATGCAGCAGGATCGGGTTGGTGTTGATCAGGACGATCAGATCTTCGCGCGGCTGATGCTGGTGACGATGCAGCGAGAGGCCCGTTTTCAGGGTTTTGAGCGTCTCCAGCATGTCGACAGGGAAAAAGTCGGTGATGGGATGGCCGATGATGTCCTTGGCTTTGATGGAAAAAATGCGTTCCGCTCCTTCCGTCCAGACCACGACCCGCGACTGCTCGTCAATGATGGAGATGGAAGCGTCCATCGTCTTGATCATGGTGTCGAAATACGCTTCCAATACCTCATACGACTCGAAAACCGCCTGAAGGACGCTGCCCTGGTCAAGAAATCCTTCCGGTTGTCCCGATTCATTCACAACCAACACGATGGGAGAGGACCTTAAGAGGGAGATCGCTTCGGACAGGGGGGCATCGAGACGGATGGCGGGTGCCTTTTCCCATGCGGGAGAGTTGTCGCCCGGTTGTACTATGTCAAACCTGTTCATCAGTTGTATGATCGCAGGAAGTTTGTGTTTCAAGCAGATCAGTCCTTGTTTACAGAGTGTAAAGAATAGTAAACATTTTCTTAATTATTATACACTTGTTGTTTCAGTTGTAAAAGAATGTAGACAGAAAAAGATGTTGACCACGTTTTTTTCCACTGGCACACCTCTTGCAAAAAGAAAATGGCGTGAACATTCACTACTTCGCAGTTGAGGAGAGTCAGCCCATGACTGAACAAACGCATGCGCAAGTCGTCGTCATTGGCGGAGGGATCATTGGCGGTGCCATCGCCTATTACGCGGCCAAGGCCGGCTTTGATGTGACGGTGGTGGAACGCGGCGAGCTGGCTTCGGGAACGTCCTCCCGCTGTGACGGCAACATTTTGGCAATCGACAAGGACCCCGGCTTTGACAGCCAAATGTCCCTGAAGAGCCAGATGCTGGTCGACGAGCTTAGCCGGGAACTCGACCATCCCTTCGAGTACCGCGCGCCGGGCAGCATCCTGGTCTGCGAGACGGAAGCGGAGATGGAGGCGGCACAGGAGTGGGTCAGGCGGCAAAAGGAAGCGGGTCTTGCGTTCCGGATGCTGGACCGCTCGGACATCCGGCAGGAATCTCCTTATTTTGCCGACGACCTGTTGGGGGGGCTGGAGTGCGCCACGGATTCGACGGTCAACCCGTACTTGCTTACCTTTGCCCTGTTTGAGGGGGCCAAGAAGCATGGAGCCCGCGTCCTGCTGCGGACAGAGGTAAAAACCATGCGGCGGGATCAGGCGAGTGGAGCGTTTCACATCGAGACGAACCGGGGCAGCATGACGGCCAGGCAGGTGATCAACGCCGCAGGTGTTTGGGCGCCTGCCATCGGGCGGATGGTGGGACTCGAGATCCCGATTGTACCGCGAAAAGGGCACCTGATTGTCGCATCCCGGCAGATGCCGGTCGGATTGCGAAAGGTGATGGAGTTCGGCTATCTGATCTCCAAGTTTGGCGGTCAGCGGCAGGTGGATGCGGAGACGGAGAAGTACGGCGTAGCGCTCGTGTTCGAGCCGACGGAGAGCCAGAATTTCCTGATCGGGTCCAGCCGCCAGTTCGTCGGATTTGACACACGGGTCGATCTCGATGTCGTCCGCTGCATGGCCCGACGCGCCCTCCGATTCTATCCGAAGATCGCCGATTTCACGATAATTCGCACCTATTGCGGATTGAGGCCGTGGACGGAGGATCACCTGCCGATCGTCTCCCGCGTGGAGGAAGTCCCCGGGTATTTCATTGCGGCCGGACACGAGGGGGACGGCATCAGTCTGGCGGCCGTCACGGGAAAAGTGGTAGCAGAAATGCTGACGGACCAGGCGGAGACAATCATCCCGCTTGAGCCGCTCCGCCATGATCGGTTTACAAAAGAAAGGGTGTTGCACAGATGAAAGCGAGCAGGGTGTTTACCACCGTCGATACCCACACCGGAGGAAATCCCACCCGCACGGTGATCAGTGGACTGCCCAAGCTGGAGGGCAGGACGATGGCGGAGAAAATGCTCCATATGAAACAGGAGTACGATTGGATACGCACGCTCCTGATGTTCGAGCCGCGGGGCCACGATGTGATGTCGGGTACCCTGATGGTGGATCCTTGCCATCCGGAAGCGGATGTGGGAGTCATCTACATCGAAACAGGCGGCTATCTGCCCATGTGCGGCCATGACACAATCGGTTTTTGCACGGCGCTGGCAGAGACAGGGATGATTCCGGTAACCGAGCCGATCACCATGATCAAGCTGGATACACCGGCCGGGCTGGTGGAAGCGGAGATCACAGTCGCTGATGGGAAGGTCAGGCAGGTTTCCTTCCGCAACATACCTGCGTTCCTCTACAAGCAGGATGTCACGGTAGAGGTGGAAGGGCTGGGAGCTGTCCGTTGCGACATCGCCTATGGCGGCAACTTTTACGCGATTACCGATGCCCGCAAGCTGGGGCTATCGCTGGAGCCGTCCAACGCTTCCGCCATAGTGGAGACGGCGGTGCGCATCCGCAAGGCGATCAATCAAGCGGTGGAGGTTGTCCATCCGGAAAAGCCGTTTATCCGTGGACTCACGCATGTGGAGTTCTATACTGCGCCCACCCATCCGGATGCCCATGTGAAAAACACCGTGGTGGTCCCGCCCGGAGGCATTGACCGCTCTCCCTGCGGCACGGGCACGTCGGCCAAGCTGGCAACCATGTATGCCAAAGGTGAGATCGGGATCGGCGAGCAGTTTGTGCATGAAAGTATCGTCGGATCGCTGTTTGCGGGCGAGGTGCTTGAGGTGACGGAAGAAGGCGGCCTGCCTGCCGTGGTGACCCGGATTGCCGGATCCGCCTGGCTGATGGGCAAGCATACGTTTTTTTACAATCCGGATGACGAGCTGGCGGCGGGCTTTTTGCTCATCCCGCCGGCTGAGGATCATTAACAGGAACAAATCATAGAGAGGAGATTGAGAGGAATGGCACGATTTGAAGGAGTGTACGTGGCGATTGTCACCCCGTTTACCAAGGATTATGAGGTGGATTACAACCGGCTGACCGAGCTGTGCGACTGGTTGATCCAGGAGGGAGTGGACGGCCTGGTCCCATCCGGTTCGCTCGGCGAGTACGCCACGATGACCGTTGAGGAGCGGGCCAACGTGATCAGGACCGTGATTGCCGCCGCAAAAGGACGGGTGCCTGTCGTGGTCGGATCTGCCGCACCTTCGACCCGCCAGGCCGTGGAATGGGTCCAGTTTTCCAAGGACGCGGGGGCAGCGGGCGTGATGGCCCTGCCGCCGATCAACTACAATCCCCTTCTGCATGAGGTGTTTGCTCACTACGAAGCGCTCAACACGGTAGGTCTGCCGATCATTGCCTACAACAACCCGCACGATTACAAGATCGATCTGACACCCGATGTGCTGGCGCAGCTGTCGAAGCTGGAAAACGTGGTCGCTGTCAAAGAATTTTCCGGTGACGTCCGCCGGATGCAGGATATCCTGGCCCAAACCGATCTGGAAGTAATGGTCGGTGTGGACGACCTGGTGATGGAGGGCGGACTGATCGGAGCCACAGGCTGGATCGCCGGCGTGCCAAATGCGCTGCCGAAAGAAGGCGTGGAGCTGTTCAAGCTGGCACGCGCAGGAAAACTCCAGGAAGCGCAGGCCATGTACCGTCGCCTGCTGCCGCTCTTCCATTACGACGCCAGTCCGCAGTTGGTCCAGTCGATCAAGTACATGATGGATCTGGCCGGATTCCCGGTAGGGCCGACCCGTCCGCCGCGCCTGCCGCTACCGCAGGAGTACTATGAGGGCATCAAAAAGGCGTTTGACTTCGCGGTGGGCGCAGTCAGCGGACGATAAGGAGGCCAGGCAGGATGCAGAGCAAAAACTGGATCGGCGGCGAGTGGATTACTCCGGCAGGAGGCGAATCGGTCGTAACGAATCCGTCACGTACGGCGGAGGAGGTGGGCGTGCTGCGGTTTTCCCAGCCGTCCCACATCTTCCAGGCGGAACAGGCAGCCCGCGCGGCCCAAAAGCAATGGTCGCAGCTGACCGGAGCAGCCAGAGGCGAGATCCTGTACCAGATGGCTGCGGCACTGGAAGCGCAAGCGGAAGAACTGGCCAGGCTGGCCAGCCGCGAAATGGGAAAACAAATCGGCGAGATGCGGGGGGAAGTGGCGCGCGGTGTCAGCCTTTTGCGCTACTATGCGGGCGAAGGTGTACGCGCCAACGGTAATCTGATCCCCTCTGCCGACACGAACGTGCTCCAGTACAGCAGACGTGTCCCGCTGGGAGTCGTGGCAGTCATCACGCCGTGGAACTTCCCGGTGGCAATTCCCATCTGGAAAATCGCGCCTGCCCTGATCTGCGGAAACACCGTCATTTGGAAGCCGGCGGAAAACGCCTCGCTGACGGCCACGCGGCTCGCGGAGATTTTTGCGGAGACGAGGCTGCCGGCCGGTGTTCTCAATCTGGTGATCGGCAAAGGTCGTGAGATCGGCACCGCACTTATTGAAGAAGCTGTGGTGGACGCCGTCAGCTTTACCGGTTCATCCGCTACCGGCAGACAGATCGCCATCGCCTGTGCAAGCCGAAACATCAAATACCAGACGGAAATGGGCGGAAAAAATGCGGCCGTCATCCTGAGCGACGCCGATCTGGACAAAACGGTTCCCGCCATTTTGAGCGGGGCTTTCCGCTCGGCCGGACAAAAATGCACGGCGACCAGCCGGATCATCGTAGAGAGAGCCATTTACCAGCCGTTCGTGGAGCGGCTGCAGGCAGCCATCGCCGCTTGTCGGGTGGGTGCAGCTCTCGATCCGGAGGTCTATTTGGGTCCGGTGGCATCCGCCGAACAGTATGAAAAGGTGGGCAAGTATATGGCGATCGCCAGCAATCACGCGCGAGTGGTGGCCCAAAGCCCTGAGGCGGACGCTGCCGACGAAGGCTATTACATCCGCCCGACGGTAGTGGAAGGAGTGGAAGCCGGACATCCGCTGGTTCAAGAGGAAGTGTTTGGACCTTTGGCCGTATTGCTTCAGGCGGATGGATTTGACGAGGCGGTGGAGCTGTGCAACCGGACCGTGTACGGGTTGAGCGCATCCCTGTTTACGCGCGATCTGGCCAGCGCCCATCGGTTCCTTGATGTGGCAGAGGCCGGTATGGTCCGCGTCAATCAAGAGACGGCAGGGGTGGAATACCAGGCGCCATTCGGCGGGATGAAGCTGTCCAGCTCCCATACCCGGGAGCAGGGACAGGCTGCTCTTGATTTCTACAGTGCTGTGAAAACCTGCGCGATCAAATACGCCTGGTAAGAGAGGCGTCGGCAGAAAGGGAGGAAGTCATGAAAATCAAGCAGCTTTACACCACGATCGATGCCCATGCCGGCGGGGAGCCGCTGCGGATCATCACCGGGGGAATCCCGCCCCTGAAGGGAACGACGATCCTTGAGCGCAGACGCTACTTCCGTGAGCATCTGGATCATATCCGCCGCGTGCTCATGTACGAACCGCGGGGGCACCATGGCATGTACGGCTGCGTCATCACGCCGCCGGTAAGCGAGGATGCATCGTTCGGTGTGCTGTTTATGCACAACGAAGGGTTCAGCACCATGTGCGGTCACGGCATCATCGCCGTCGTCACGGCTGCGATCGAGACCGGGATGCTGCAGGTGAACGGGCAGCAGCAAAAGATCGTCATTGACAGTCCGGCAGGCAAGATTATCGCGCGTGCCCATGTGGAGGGAACCGAAGTGAAGTCTGTTTCCTTTGAAAATGTGCCGTCTTTCGTCTACGCCCGGGATGTGCAAATCGAGATCGGAGGCCGCACGTTTTTGGTGGACATCGCGTTTGGCGGGGCTTTTTATACCGTCGTGCAGGCCCGGGATCTCGGCGTTCGGGTGGAGATCGATCAGCTGCCCGATCTCCAGCGATGGGGAGGGTTGATCAAGGAACAGGTCGAAGCGAAGCTGCAGGTGCTCCATCCGCTGGAACCGGAGCTTGCCGGCATTTACGGCGTCATCATTTCCGACGAGCCGAAAAAGGAAAATTCCCACCTGCGCAACGTGACAATTTTTGCCGACAAGCAGGTGGACCGATCACCCTGCGGGACCGGTACGGCAGCGAGGCTGGCCACGTTGTTTGCGCGCGGTCAATATCAGGTGGGAGAGCCGTTTGTCCATGAAGGTATCGTTGGCAGCCAGTTCATCGGTACGGTGGCGGAGACGACCAGGGTTGGCGATTACACGGCAATCATTCCTGTGATCGAGGGAAAAGCATTCATCACCGGGCTGCACCAGTTTGTCGTGGATCCAAGTGACGCGCTGTCAGAAGGCTTTTTGCTCCGTTAAACCAGGCAATCCCCCCAGTTACGGAGGCTGTAACGCGTCAAAACACCAATCACTGTATAAAAGCCGATGCAGATGCAGGCATTTGTCCTGATTTCTGCTCGGCTTTCTTGCTGATTGGAAGCCGAAATCCCTTGCAGAACAAGGGGGGAGGGTTGATTGACCACTCCCCTTCCGCAAAAGTTTAAAACGGCAACGTTTGAAATAGCTTTTCCACATCTACCGTATCAGCGCTATTGTCAAACTGTACGATATCAATACCTTCCCATAAACACTGCTTTTCTTGAATACTTTGCACAAACGTATCCCAATTGCGGAATTTCCAGGCGTCTCGATCAAGCGCGCGGGCGGACAATCTTTCTTTCAATACGGAAAAATCAACCGTGACTTGCAGAACGAACGGTTTGACGTTTTGCCAGCCATATTTTTCCTGTAGCTCTTGAATATAGTTCCGGTTTGAAAAGTAGCCAAGGAAAGGCGCATCCAATATGACGGACGTGCCGAGCTTGAGGTTGTCATTGGCGATATCCAGCAAGGTTTGGTATTCAAGATCCATAATGACATCGCTGTAAAACGTGCAACCATCCCGCTCATGAGGGGAATACCCGTTTGATTCCAGTAAGAGACCGGTAAATTTGTTGCAAACCATATCTTTGTCGAGGTAACAAAAATGATACTTGGAAGCGATCAGTTTCCCGATCGTAGATTTTCCCGATCCAGCGGGACCAATCAAAAAAATGACGACAGGCTTCATGTTGCGTTCCCCCTAGAATGAAGCGGTGCCAATAAGTGCCGTTTCTTTTTTTGTTCGCATATGTGAACTGTATTCATATTTACGAATTTTCTTTATCTAGCGTATAACGATTCCAAAAGTATTTCAATCCTGTTTTTACAAATAGCGTTTATACAAAATGTGCATGATTTGCCAGAAGAAATATTTTAAAAATTTTATCTGAGGGATATTGAATTTGAGCGGCATTTATTTTTATAATGATTTTGAAATTCTAAATAGCGAAATTAGTTCGCATATGTGAACTTCAGTTGAGGGTGAATTTGAAAAGGAGATTTTATGGAAAAATTTCGTATGAATAAATCGGCCGAGAGGGTCGTAGATCTTTTGTTTTTACTTGCCAAGAGCAGTTCTTCCTTAACACTGAATGAGATCTGTACCGGGTTAGGCCTCCCGAAAAGCAGTGGTTTTGAATTGGTGCAGACCTTGCTCCATAAAGGTTTTATCGAGATGGATGACGCTCGATTAAAAACGTATCGGATCGGATTGGGTGTCTTTGAAGTAGGCAGTGCGTATCTTTCCAACTTGGGAATTCCGCAGCTGGCAAGGCCTTATCTGGAAGATCTAAATAGACAGACCGGCAGTACAGCTTTTCTGGGGATCGAAGACAAAGGCAAAATTGTTTACTTGGATAAAGCGGAGAATTACTCTGTCATGCGCCCGACAGCCAAACTGGGCTCTCGAAGATTTATGCATACCACCGGTCTTGGGAAAGCATTGTTGGCAGCGTTTCCAACGGACAAGATCCTGCACATCTTAGGTGACGGTGAAATTGTAGGGAAAACACCTTATTCCAAAGTAACTTTGCCAGATATCTTGCAGGATATGAAGGAAATACGCGAACGGGGTTACTCGATTGATAATCGCGAAGATAATGTGGAGATGTATTGTATCGGTTCCGCAATATTTGACCAGTCGAATCATCCGGTTGCCTCGATTAGTGTTGCCAGCATGTATTCCAGTATGACACCCGAGCGCGAAGAGCTAATCGTCAAATTAGTCAAAGAAGCGGCGTTGAAGCTTTCTCGTCAACTCGGATACAGTGGCGACCGGTTATATATGGATCATAAGTAATGTCAATGGTGGTGAACGGCAAGTCTTTACCAGAGAGAAAACAGCGTGGAGGACTTACTATGTGGAGAAAACTGGAGAATCTTAACAAAATTTATGAAAGCGGAATCGTTCTCATTATTCGTTCCGACAGCGAGCAGGAAGCCCTGGCGGTTGCGGAAGCTGCGATAGAGGGCGGAATTAACGTACTGGAGATCACGATGAGCGTCCCGAATGCTCTACAGGTGATCCATACATTAGCTCAAAAATATCGCGATGTTTTAATTGGCGCAGGTACGATTTTGGATGGTGAAACCGCCAGAGCGGCTATTTTGGCCGGTGCCGAACTTTTGGTAAGTCCGCAGCTAAATCCGGACATGATTAAGATGGCGAACCGCTACCAAGCCATTACCATAAGCGGTGCTTTCACTCCAAAAGAGATTATCGAAAGTTTGGAAGCGGGTGCAGACATTGTGAAGTTGTTCCCGGCTGAAGTGGTGGGACCGCAGTATGTAAAAGCCATCAACGCTCCCATATCACAAGCCCCGATTGCACCTACAGGCGGAGTTACCCCCCAGAATGTTCATGAATGGCTGCAAGCCGGGTGTGTAGCCGTTGGGGTAGGCAGCTATATTAGTAAAGCGGCGCAAAAGGATGGCGATTATCGAAAGGTTACGGATGCTGCAAAAGAGTTTGTTCAGGCGGTTGCCGCAGCACGCTAGTCTCCCGACGCGACATCCATCCTGTATGAGCTTGAGAACAACAAGAAGCGGGTGAATTACGTGGATAACGGTAAAGGACGCGATTTGGCAAGAAATGCCGGTTTATGGGCTGGAATTGCGCTGCTTATTTACGCTTCGGTCATTTTTTGGCAGTCCTTCTCTTTGAAATATTACACGGCTTTTGGCCCCGGTCCCGGCATGTTTCCCAGATGGCTGAGTGCCATTCTCATGATGATTTCTGTCATATATATTTGGCAGTCGGTTACAAAAGAGGTTTTCCAAGTTGAAGACATTTTCCCCAAGGGGCGAGAATTCGGAAATATTTTGTCTGTTCTGGTGTCGGTGATTGTGTTCATGCTCATTGTGAATGTTACCGGCTTTACGATCGCAAGCACCGTACTGCTCTTTATCCTGCTTGTCCGGGAATATACATGGTATTCGGGGCTGGCCATCTCTGCAGCAACATCCATCGTCTTGTTTGTGGTGTTCAAAGTATTTTTTGATATTCCGCTTCCAGTGAACGGGTTTGGATGGTAATAGGAGGTAGGAAATGGAATCTCTTGCACAACTAGTTTCAGGCTTCGAGACAGCGCTTACATGGTGGAATTTGCTGTATTGTTTGATTGGCGTTACGGTAGGGATGTTTGTAGGCGTATTGCCCGGTCTTGGTCCTACAACGGCTACTGCCCTGCTGATTCCGGTAACTTTTGGAATGGAACCGGTTTCCGCTATTATTATGCTGGCCGGGATTTATTACGGAGGCATGTATGGAGGAACCGTCACTTCCGTTTTAATCAACACGCCCGGCGAGGCAGCATCCGTTATTACTTGCCTGGACGGCCATCCTTTGGCCAAGCAGGGAAGGGCAGGCGTAGCCCTGGGTGTGGCGGGGATCGGATCCTTCATCGGGGGGACCCTATCCATCATCGGTCTGGCATTAATCGGTCCTGTCCTGGCGGAATTTGCATTGCGGTTCGGTCCGCCGGAATTTTTCGCCCTGATGGTATTCGGGCTCGTCATGGTCATCGGTTTAATGGGCAAGTCGCTCGTACGGGGCATGATTGCCGCTTTCATCGGGTTAACGTTATCTCTGGTCGGGATGGACCCTGTTTCCGGAGCGGTTCGATTCACTTTCGGCGAACCGTATTTAATGAACGGATTTGATTTGGTCACCATTGCGATGGGGTTGTTCGGACTCTCGGAAATCCTGATCGGCATGGAGAACCTGTCAAAATCGGAGAAACCGGCCAAAGTGAAAGGTCTTTTGCCAAGACGCGAGGAATGGAAACCGACGATGAACGCCATAGGCCGAGGAACCGTGCTTGGATTTCTAACAGGTTTGATACCCGGCACGAACTCTGTCATTCCAGCTCTTCTTTCCTACTCATTGGAAAAGAAGATTGCCAAGGATCCTTCGCGCTTCGGGAAAGGCGCGATCGAAGGCGTCGCCGGACCTGAGACAGCCAACAACGCGTATTGCGGAGCAGCGCTTATTCCATTGTTCACGCTCGGAATTCCGAGTTCCCCGACGATTGCGATACTTTTGGGGGCGTTCATCATGCATGGACTGACTCCGGGGCCGGTGCTGTTCCAAAATAACCCTGATTTCGTCTGGGCGATTATTGCAAGTATGTTTATCGGCAATCTCTTTTTGCTGATTATGAATTTGCCGTTGGCGGGTATGTGGGCCAAAATTACAATGGTTCCTGCCAAGCTCCTGTATCCGATTATCCTGATCATTTCTGTATTAGGGGCGTATACCGTCAATAACAGCCTCTGGGATGTCGGCGTCATGTTTGTTTTCGGGATCATCGGCTACGTCATGAAAAAAATCGACATTCCCATGGCGCCCATCGTCCTGACGTTTGTATTAAGCAGGATGATGGAAAGCTCCTTGCTGCAGTCGTATAAAATGTTTCAGGGCAACCTGCTGGAGTTGTTTCAGCGGCCGCTATCCGGTTCCTTGTTAGGAATGGCTCTTATTGTACTGGTTTTTAGCGTCATCGCTGAAATCAAGAAAAAGAAAACGGGTTTTGCCGCGGATATCGAGATGTAACAATTTTAAAACCATAAAAAATTCATCATGGAGGTACAATCACAATGAAAAAAGTTGCTGTAGTTGTAAGCTTGTTAATGGGACTGCTGGTTGGTTGCGGCTCACAAGGCACACAGGGAACACAGGGTGGACAAGCCCCGAAAGCAGCGTTCCCGGAAAAAGAAATTACGTTAGTCGTTCCATTCGCTGCAGGCGGCGCATCAGATGCGACTTCCCGCATCATTGCCAAGGGCATGGAGGAGAAATTGAAGAAGCCTGTTGTGGTCGTGAATAAACCAGGCGGAACAGGCGGCGTAGGGATGTCCTTTGTTCAGGCCAGCCCGAATGACGGATACACAATGGGATATGTTCCTGCGGAATTCGCCATGCATAAAGCATTGGGACTCTCCGATTTGGAGCCAAGCAAGTTTGATCTCATTGGGCAAGCAACGATGGTTCCTGCAGCCGTTACGGTTGCAGCAAACGCTCCATATAACACAATTGAAGAGTTTATTGAATTCGCCAAGAAAAATCCGGGGAAAGTCAAAGTGGGCAACTCCGGATCAGGATCCATCTGGCACGTGGCCGCCAGCGCATTTGCCAATAAAGTGGGCGTTACCTTCACCGATATTCCTTTTGAAGGCGCTGCTCCGGCAGTAACCGCATTGATGGGAGGCCATGTCGATGCAGTTATGGTCGGCATCGGGGAAGTGAAAAGCGGGGTAGAGGCCAAGAAACTGAAGGTTCTCGCCGTTATGACTGCTGAACGGGATAAAAACTTCCCGGATGTCCCAACGCTGAAGGAAAAAGGGATTGATGTTCAGTTTGCAGGCTGGGGCGGCTTCGTCGTGCCAAAAGGTACTCCGAATGAAGTGAAAACCGTACTGGCCGACGCTTTGAAACATGCCGTGAATTCGGATTCATTTAAAAAGTTTGCGGACGAACGGAGTATGATCGCTGCTTACAAAGGTCCTGAAGATTTTGCCGCGTTTGCAGATGAACAATTCAAGTATTTTAACGAATTGATTCCTACGATGAAGCTCAAGTAATTTTCCTGAACCCCCTTTCCATTCAATTGGAAGGGGGTTCTTTACGTTTTCCCAGTAGGTTGCCCGAGCCGTCGTAAACAAGTATGGTTCACTCTCAGGTAACCGTTCACTGCAGTCTTAATCTGTCTCTGTGAAGTGGCATCATTTTACCCAGCAAGAGTGGTATTTTGCCGATTGTGGCTGCTTTGACCTAATTGAAAAAATGGGTAGGCGAAAAAGGTGAGGCACATCAGGATTCCAAAAATGAGTGGTCCTTGTCCCAGGCCAAAAGAGCTTAACAGGTACCCGCCTATCCATGCTCCAAAGCTTTGACCAAGAAATGAAAACCCACTGGCTCCATAATAGGTGCCGCGTAATTGTTCTGGGGCTATTTCACCAATCACCACGTCTCCGATCACCATGCAAAGGATTTCACCGATCGTGAAGATAACCATAGAAACGATGAGACCTGGCAGCTCAGTAAAGTATCCAAAGCCAAATAAGCCAAGACCGAACAAAATGCTTCCAATCTTGAGAGCAGTTAGGGCGGTTACCCGCTTAGCCAATGCAATAATCGGATACTGAAGGAGCAGAACGGAAGCTGCGTTTATGAAAAACAAGTACGAATACGTGCCGATTCGGTTCCCTCCCAGATACTGAGAGAGTGTGGTCTCAAGGTGAGAAAAACCTGCCATAACAAACAGGTTGCCGATAAGAAAATATCGAAAAACTTTATCAGAAAAGATAACCTTCATGGAGCTTTTTAAGTCAACGCTTGTTTTGGAACCTGCTCTTGAATTTCTTCCGTAACGAAGCATCAGTGCTATAATGGCCACCCCATATAGAGCGTATATAGACGCACAGATATGAAACGGCAATTCTGAGACAGAACTCCCCAGCTGTAAACCTAGTAGCGGCCCCGCAGCTCCCCCAATGTTGATCGCGAAGTAACGTGCGTTAAAAACGGAAACACGTTCTTCTTCACGTGTGACATCTGTCAGCAAGGCACGGGCAGTGGGCTCAAATACATTGCGACAGAATCCGTTTACAGCATTTAGGATCAGAAATGACCAAGCAGAGTCTGCTAGTGTAAACGCCAGAAACACGAGACTCCATAAAAATATGGAGAAGATCATTACCGGATACCGACCAATCCGGTCAGACAATGCCCCTCCAAAAAAACTGCTAAAGGTCCCGACTAAGAAGCTGACACCCAAGATGGCTCCGATTGTGGTCGGGTCAAGTCCTTTCACCTCACCAAGGTATATTCCCAAAAAAGGAATCGTCATGAAAAAGCCCGTTCGCGAAAGTAATGTCCCCATAATGACTCCCCACGACACGGGGTGAAATGGAGGAAGCCATTTGCGATGAATCACACTTGTTTTCAACATGTCCTGTTCCCTTTCTTTCATGGCTTGTGTTTCGAAAAATTTGATTGTTAAAGAAAAGGATAACGAAACGATCGCAAAATACTTTTCACTTATTGCCACAAACTCAGGTCAATTTATGAAAAGTCACCCAATATTCGTGAGGTTCTACATTTTTTTCTGTATTCAGCCGGATTTATTCCAAATTTCTTTTTAAACAGTCGCTCAAACGTGTTTAAGCTGCCAAAACCGACTTCAAAGGCGATATCCGTTACGTCATAGGAGGAGCTCCGCAGGAATTGCTCCGCTTTTTTTAGCCGAATCTCTTGGACATAATGACTTGGTGTCTGTCCCATATACTCCCGAAAAAGCCTGATCAGATAGTATTTACTCATTCCCGAAACCTGGGCCAATGTATCCAAGTTAAGTTCAGTGGAGGTATCGTCATGAATGTAATCAAGGGCTTTTTTCAGAGAAGGATGGACTTTTTTAGGCGAAAGACCAAGCCAGGCTTCAGAATGTGCTCCCTTGCTCTGTGCAAATAGCAGAGAGGCCATTTCATATTCAAGCTCTTGCAGTTCAATGAAATCGAGGGAACTCTCGATGGATTGTTTCATAACACGATCGGCAATTTTTTTGAAACCTTCCGTGGACCCTTCCACCCAAGGGTTGATGTCCAGCATGATTTTCTCCTGAAGACGCTCCATTAATACCTTTTCAAGGAATGTCTGATTGAAATTGATCAGCAGCAATCTTGAACCGTTTTCATTGGAATAGTGATAATGCTGCTCTCCTGGAGCAGTAATACACCATTCCTTATCGTGAAATCTCCTGGTCTGGTGATTGAATTGGATATACGGGGAACCGATCAGCGGGATACTCAACTGGTAATCCATTCCGTGACCATGGCGTTTGGGGTCAGCGGTTTTCGGGGCAAATTGAACCATCATCAGCTTACTATTTTCTAAATTCAGTTCAAAGAACTTCATACGGCTTACCCCTTTCACACCCGGTACGTACAACGTTTTCCTATATGCCTATAGAAAAATCCGGCGCCCCCTCAATTGTTGCGAATGAACGACATGCAATTATCGGCGAGTCTTATAACCGAAAGCAATATATTTTCATTTTAACAAAGAAATGGAGGGGGTTCCATGTTTACCCTGAAAAGACTTGATCGTTGGCTACATTCACATTAAAAGGACAACCGTTCATGTGCATCGATAATACAAATGGGGATCATCATGCCTTTACTCCTGCCATGTCACTGTTTGTAACATGTGATACTGCAGAGGAAATTGATAGAGTTTTCGAGAAGTTATCTCAAGATGGCAAAGTTTTAATGCCGCTGGCTCCTTCTCCATTTAGCGAAAAGTTCGGTTGGGTTGAAGATAAATAGGGTGTTTCGTGGCAGCTGAATTTGTAGCAGGCAAACCGTTCACACAACAAGGATTTTTTCTTTGGAGGAATTTGGCAGGGCATTATAGAAGGTTTTTCATGGAAATGAAGAAAAGAGGTCGATCAATATGAAAAAAAGAACGTTAGGCAGCGGTTTAGAGGTTTCTGCATTGGGGCTGGGCTGTATGGGAATGTCCGATTTTTATAGTGGAAGGAATGAGGAGGAATCCATCCAAACGATTCAAAGTGCGATTGAATTAGGCGTGAATTTTTTGGATACGGCAGACATGTATGGGGTTGGAGAAAATGAAAGACTCATCGGTCGAGCCATTAAGGGAAGGCGAGACCAAGTCGTTCTGGCCACCAAATTCGGGAATGTCAGGGGAGAGAACGGGGAATTTCTTGGAGTGAACGGACGTCCAGAGTATGTGAGAGCAGCATGTGAAGCAAGCTTACGCCGGTTAGGTGTCGATCATATTGATCTATATTACCAACATCGGGTAGACCCCAAGACTCCCATCGAAGAAACAATCGGGGCCATGGCGGATCTGGTCCGTGAAGGGAAGGTACGCTATATCGGGATGTCTGAAGCAGCGCCTGATACCATACGCCGAGCTCATGCCGTTCATCCGATTACCGCATTACAGACGGAGTATTCTCTTTGGAGTCGGGATGTCGAGGATCAAATTCTTCCCACCTGCCGTGAGCTGGGGATTGGTTTTGTACCGTACAGTCCGCTTGGAAGGGGCTTCCTAACAGGGCAGATTCGGCGGTTTGAAGATCTGGCAGAAGATGATTATCGGCGGTTCTCCCCTCGATTCCAAGGTGAAAACTTTCAAAAAAATCTTGACCTTGTTCAGAAGATTCAGGAAATCGCAAAAGAAAAAGGCTGTCAACCATCCCAATTGGCATTGGCTTGGCTGCTTGCTCAAGGAGAAGATATTGTACCCATTCCGGGAACAAAGAGAAAAACGTATCTGGAAGAGAATCTGGGAGCGTTACAGGTCGAACTGTCAGATTCCGACCTGGCACGTATTCATGAAGTAGCACCAAAAGGAATTGCCGCAGGCGCCCGTTATCCGGAAGCAGGCATGAAAGCCGTTAATTTGTAGGCGGAGACGGAATGCCTTATGAGCGAGGAATGCAAGAGACCGACAGTTTTCCTTTACAGGGAAGCGGTTGGTTTTTTTGTTCCTTGACTCTGGCATTGGCGATACGCGGTAGGTGAACATCCCGTTTCTTTGTGAAAGACAGCGGAAAAATGGGAACTGCTTTGAAAACCTACTTGCAAAGCAATCGTCGTAATGCTTTCCTGCGTGTTTCCCAGCAGGTGTTGCGCGGCTTTCAATCGTTTGCGCAGCAGGAACTTTGCCGGGGATACTCCCATTACTTTCTGAAAGCACCGCTGCAGATGATACGGGCTGACGAACAGCTCGGCAGCGATCTGTTGCAGCGAAAGCGGCTGATGGCAATGTTGTGTGAGAAAGGCAGCCGCTTTTTGGGCCAGTTCTTCTTCAGAGGTAAGCCGGAACGGTTCCTCAGGCCGACACCGTTTGCATGGACGGAGCCCGGCTTTTTTGGCATCGCCTGTTGTCAAAAAGATTCTCACGTTTTCGGGGTTGGGCGTTTTGGACCTGCAGGACGGCTTGCAGAAGATCCCGGTGGTTTGTAGACCGTAATAGAACTGCCCGTCGTACGCAGGGTCGCAATCCACAATCGCTCTCCACATCTGCTCGTTCATGTGCATTCTCCTTCCTTCCTCTCTATGTGTAAGTATATCCGTTCCCCTCCTGTGTTGGAACGGGGGTGGAATGGGAAAGCAAGAATCAAAAAAAATGTAAGCGGGTAGAAAATCAAAATTCTTCTTTCTAAACATTTGTTCATATGATAAACTTTTGTTTGGAAAGATAAGTTCGAGGAAAGGAGGCTGATTCAGTGGATAAGGAAACACAAATTCTCTCCTACATCCGGCAGAACCCGTTTATCACCCAGCAGGAGTTGGCCGACAAGATGGGGATATCCCGATCAGCGGTCGCGGGCTATATCGCTAGTTTAACCAAGCGGGGCGAAATTAAGGGACGCGCCTACATTTTGCCCGATGAGGGGCTGCTCACGTGCATTGGCGGCGCCAATCTGGACCGGAAGGCGCGGGGCAAGCAAAAAGTGCGTTTGCATTCGTCCAATCCCGTGACCATAACGGAATCCTGCGGCGGTGTGGCGCGAAACATCGCCGAAAACCTGGGGCGCCTCGGCTGCAATACCTCTCTGATCAGCTGCGTCGGTGACGACAAGGAGGGCAGCTGGATCTTGCAGGAGACCAAAAAACACGGAGTCGATATCAGTCAGGTGTGGGTGCTTCCCGCACAGCGGACGGGGACCTATACCGCATTGCTTGACATCGACGGAGAAATGGTCGTCTCTCTGGCCAACATGGATATCTACGACCAGCTTGCCCCGGAGATGTTTGCGGAAAAGTGGTCTCATATCGCTGCTTCGCAAGCCGTTTTTTTGGACACCAACATTCCCGCGGAGTGTCTTCACTACGTCATTCAGCGCTGCAGAGACGAAAGAATCCCGCTTTTCATCGACCCGGTTTCCTCGGCCAAGGCAAAGAAGCTGCCCGAGCGGCTTGACGGCGTGGAAGCCATTTTGCCCAATCGGGAAGAAGCGGAACTGCTCGCCGGCATGAGCATAAACTCACTGGAAGACTGTGCGGCTGCCTGCCGAAAAATCCGGGAGCGGGGCGTCAAACACGTTGTGGTCACGCTGGGTGAGGACGGTGTCTTCTGCTCGTCGGAGGGAGCGGAAGAGCACGTGCCCTCCTATCAAACAAGCGTCGTAGATGTAACCGGGGCGGGGGATGCCTTTGCTGCCGGTTTGCTGTTCGGTATCGTCAGCGGCAAGACGTTTTCGGAGGCGTGCCGGTTGGGGCTGGCCGCCGCTGCGCTTACCCTGCAGACGGAGCATTCCGTCTCGCCGCTGCTTCATCCGGATCGGCTTACTACTTTTGTAAAGGAGCGAACATCATGAAACAATACCTGACTTATACGGACGAAGTGCGCCATGCCCTGGAAAACCGTTTGCCGGTAGTCGCCCTGGAAACGACGATTATTTCTCACGGGATGCCGTACCCGCAAAACGTTGCAATGGCAAAAGAAGTAGAGCAGATTATTCGTGAAAACGGCGCGGTTCCAGCCACGATCGGGATCATGGACGGCAAAATCAAAATCGGCTTGACCGAAAGCGAACTGGAAGAGTTTGCGACGAACAAATCCGTGGAAAAAGTAAGCCGACGCGACCTCCCGTACGTCCTGGCAACGGGCAGGATTGGGGCGACAACCGTAGCGGGAACCATGATCGGAGCACAGATGGCGGGCATCCATGTATTCGCCACAGGGGGAATCGGGGGCGTCCACCGCGAAGGGGAGATAACCTGGGACGTTTCCGCTGATTTGACAGAACTGGCCCGGACCAATGTTGCCGTGGTGTGTGCCGGTGCAAAATCCATTCTGGACCTTGGCAGAACGCTTGAGTATCTGGAGACGCAGGGTGTGCCTGTCATCGGATACAAGGCGGACGAGTTCCCTTCTTTCTACGCCCGTGAGAGCGGCTACGGTGTCGACTATCGCCTGGATACGCCGGAAGCGGTGGCGACGATGATGGACACCAAGTGGAAGCTGGGCCTGAACGGCGGACTGGTCATTGCCAATCCGGTGCCAGAGGCGGATGCGCTTGATCATCGGGAGATTGAAGCGGCTATCGTAACGGCGCTCAAGGAGGCAAAAGAACAAGGAATTGCCGGAAAGAACGTGACACCGTTCCTTCTCGACAAGGTAAAACAGCTGACGGCAGGCAAAAGTCTGCAGACCAATATTGCACTGGTAAAACACAACGCCGAGGTAGCGGCGAAGATCGCCGTTGCTTTTGCAGCACTGCAACCATAACCATAAAAGAAGACGGTCCCATACTCATGTGCAAATGCCTGTGACAGGCAGAGCAAATGAATATGGGACTTTTTTCAAAAAAGGACTTTACATACCCTTCTGGGGTATTGTATATTATAGATGGATAGGAAAGGATTTCTGGGGAAAACTACTCTGAAATATACCCCATGTGGGTATTTGGGTGCGGGGAGGATCAATACATGAGCGTTACCATGAAGGAGACAACGGTACAGATTTCGGGAATGACCTGTGCCGCCTGTGCAATCCGAATCGAAAAAGGTCTGAAAAAACTGGAAGGTGTGCAGGACGCTGCGGTAAACCTTGCCTTGGAAAGATCAACCGTTGTCTACGACCCTACCAAGACCAATCTTGCGGATATCGAGAAAAAGATCGAATCGCTTGGATACGGCGTCGTAAGGGAAAAAGCTGAGTTTACCATCGGAGGCATGACCTGTGCCGCCTGTGCCACCCGTATCGAAAAAGGGCTCAACAAACTGCCCGGCGTTCTGAACGCAAACGTCAACCTGGCGCTGGAAACGGCGGTTGTGGAATACGACCCGGCGCAGGTGTCGGTGGCTGACATGATCAAACAGGTGGAGAAAATCGGATATCAGGCGATTCGGAAAGAAGACCTGAACGAATCGGCTGCCACGGACCACCGCGAACAGGAAATGATGCGGCAGACAGGCAAGTTTCTCTTTTCTCTGATTCTCACGCTGCCGTTACTGTGGGCCATGGTCGGTCACTTCTCTTTTACCTCGTTTATCTGGTTGCCGGAGATGTTCATGAATCCGTGGGTGCAGCTCGCGCTGGCGACGCCGGTACAGTTTGTTGTAGGAAAGCAGTTTTACGTCGGCGCCTACAAAGCGCTTCGCAACAAAAGCGCCAACATGGACGTCCTTGTCGCGCTCGGCACTTCTGCCGCCTACTTCTACAGCCTCTACCTGTCCATTCGCTCTCTCAGCTCGGATGCACATATGCCGGAGCTGTACTTTGAGACGAGCGCGGTGCTCATTACCTTGATATTACTGGGAAAACTGTTTGAAGCAAAAGCAAAAGGACGTTCCTCGGAAGCGATCAAAAAGCTGATGGGCCTTCAGGCCAAAACGGCAACGGTCGTACGGGACGGCAAAGAACAAGTGATTCCGGTGGAAGAGGTATTGGCAGGAGACATCGTTTACGTGAAACCGGGGGAAAAGGTTCCTGTCGACGGCGTAATCGTGGAAGGTCGATCCGCTCTGGATGAATCCATGCTGACCGGTGAAAGTCTGCCGGTCGACAAGACCGTAGGGGATGCCGTCATCGGCGCTACCCTCAACAAGAACGGGTTTTTAAAAGTTCGCGCGACGAAAGTGGGGCGGGATACCGCCCTGGCGCAGATTATCAAGGTAGTGGAGGCGGCGCAAGGGTCAAAAGCTCCCATTCAGCGGTTGGCCGACAGCATTTCAGGCATATTCGTCCCGATTGTCGTGGGCATCGCGCTGGTTACTTTCCTGGTCTGGTTCTTCTTCGTCACTCCGGGCGATTTTGCCTCCGCCTTGGAAAAGTGCATTGCCGTCCTGGTTATCGCTTGCCCGTGCGCCTTGGGATTGGCCACGCCGACCTCGATCATGGCCGGTTCCGGCAGGGCTGCGGAGCTGGGAATCCTGTTCAAAGGCGGCGAACACCTGGAGACGACACATCAGCTCGACACGATTGTGCTGGACAAAACAGGGACGGTAACGAACGGCACGCCGGAGCTGACCGATGTGATCGCGGTTTCCCTTTCGGAAGAGGAACTCCTGTCCCTGGTGGGAGCTGCGGAGAAAAACTCCGAGCATCCTCTGGCGCAGGCTATCGTCAAAGGAATTGCCGAACGCGGTATTGTGCCGGGGGAAGCGGCCGAGTTTGAAGCGATTCCGGGCTACGGCATCAAGGCCCTTGTCAATGGCAAGCAGGTATTGATCGGAACCCGCCGACTGCTCGCAGAGCATCAGGTGAATGCGGAACCGGCCTTTCACACGATGGAACAACTGGAGCAGGCGGGGAAAACGGCGATGCTTGTCGCTGTTGACGGAACATTCGCAGGGCTGATTGCAGTGGCAGACACGATCAAGGCCACGTCCAAACAGGCCATCCGACGGTTGAAAGAGCTGGGACTGGAAGTCGTCATGATCACCGGTGACAATCGGAGAACGGCGGAAGCAATCGCCAGAGAAGCGGGCATCGACCGCGTAATCGCCGAAGTGCTGCCGGAAGGAAAGGCAGAAGAAGTGAAAAAGCTGCAACAGCAAGGGAAAAAGGTGGCGATGGTGGGCGACGGCATCAACGACGCCCCAGCCCTGGCGACAGCCGACATTGGCATGGCGATCGGAACCGGAACGGACGTCGCCATGGAAGCTGCCGACATCACGCTCATGCGCGGAGATCTCAACAGCATTGCAGACGCAATCATCATGAGCAAGAAAACGATTCAAAACATCAAACAAAATCTGTTTTGGGCATTTGCCTACAACGTACTGGGCATCCCGGTTGCCGCCCTTGGTTTCCTGGCTCCTTGGCTTGCCGGAGCGGCAATGGCGTTCAGCTCGGTTTCCGTGGTGCTGAATGCGCTGCGTCTGCAGAAAGTAAAACTCTAGAAAGGAGATGGTGAACCATGAACAAAACAGCTAGGTGGGCATTGTCCGGTGCGGTTTATCTGGCTCTGGTAGTGGGAGGGTATTCCCTTTACCAGGGAGTGTGGGCCCAACCGGAGCCGGCACATCCAGCGGAACCGCAAGCGGCCCAACCTCACGAGGATGCCGCCCACGGAAATGACACTCACGGAGAAGCCGCCCACGGCGGGCATGAACCGGGAACCGCTGCAGACACGCAAGCGTCCCTGTCATACGAAAACGGTCAATTTAGCATTGCGATTCGGGATGCGTCGGGTAAACCGGTTGAGGATTTTCAGGTGAATCACGAGAAGCTGAACCACCTGATTGTGGTCAGTGAAGATTTGCAAGAGTACTACCATCTGCATCCCGAGTATCAGGGAAAAGGGACGTTTACCTTGTCCTATCCGCTGAAGGAAGGAGCGTACAAGGCGTTTGTTGACGTGAAGCCGGTGAACGCCAGCTACGCGGTGACGCCGCTCTCCCTGCAAGTGGGGGAGGCACATTCACACGAACAGCACGAGCCTCTCCGTCCTGACAACCAGCTGACCAAAACGGTGGAAGGCCGCAAGGTGACGATGGAGATGGAGCCGAGCAGTTTGCAGGCTGGAGTACCAGTCACGCTTCGGTTCACGATCCATGACGGGACACCGGAGAAATATCTGGGTGCCCTTGGGCATGTCGTGATTCTCAACGAGACTGCCGATCAATACGTACACGTCCATCCGGTGTCGGAGACCGAGACGGCGTTCGAGACGCAGTTCAGCCAGCCGGGCAAGTACAAGATCTGGGCAGAGTTTAAGCTGAACGGCAAAGTTCATACCTATCCGTTTGTCGTGGAAGTAAAATAAAACGAGACAAGAGCAAAAGGAGAGATTGAGAATGAAACAAGTAACCCTGCGTGTAGAAGGAATGTCCTGCGGTCACTGTGTCAAGGCCATCGAAGGAGTACTGAAGGAACTGGGGGCATCTGGAAAGGTGGACCTGGCAGGCAAAACCGTCGAAGTAACGTACGATGAAGGCAAGCTGCAGCTTGAAGCGATCAAGGAAGCCATTGAAGATCAGGGGTATGATGTGGTGTAACAGCAATAAACCGAGGGGAATGATCTCCTCGGTTTTTATCGTTCTTTGACTAAGTAGTATGTAATGCGAAGCACAAATGGATTCAACATTGTTGAAGATGTCGATAAATTGTAAAATGTGGAAATAACATAAAAAAACAAAGCAGGAGGACCATCCCTCGTATGAACCTATCGTTGATCGGCATTCCCATATTCTCTGGAGCGTACGTCTCCGGCACCGAGCTTGCCCCGGAAGCGCTCCGTGCCGCCGGACTGGTATCACGGCTTCAGGAAAAAGAGATGTACGTCACAGATCACGGAAACGTCAAGCTTCCGGACTATCTCCCGCGGCACAACATTCCGCCGGTACGTAATTGGCCCGCTCCGCGCATGGTGTGGGATCTGCTGCGGACGGAGGCACAGGGCTGGTTTCGCGGGAATGAATTTACCTTGCTGCTGGGCGGAGATTGCAGTTTGGTCGTTGGAACAGCGGCAGGATTGAAGCGGGTATTTCCCGAGCAGGCGTACCTGCTTGTGATAGACGGGCATCTGGATACCATGAAGCCGTCCTCTTCCCGCTGTATCGGCGCTGCCGGCATGGGTCTCTGGTTTCTGCTGCACGGCACAGAGATGTGGGTAGAGCCAAGCGGCTGGACTCCGGAGCAGATCAGCGTCGCGGGAGTTCAAAAAATGCCGGACGAAACGTACGGGATCCCCATTACAACCCTGCAGCAGCTGCGTGAGACTGGCATCGCTGAAAGTGCGGACAGCCTGCTGCGCAGCATTCCGGCCGACGCGAAAATTCTCGTCCACTTTGACGTCGATGTGATGCACAAGGAGGCCATGCCTGCCGCGTACTCTCCAAGCAAAACGGGTCTCGGCATGGAAGAGGCAGAGGAGCTGCTTGGCCGCATCCTGTCTGATGAGCGCGTCGTCGGACTGGAAGTGACCGAGTTTTCCGCTTTGCGTGATACGACGGGAGAGCAGGGGGCGCGACTGGCCAGTCTGTTGGCTGATTGCCTGAAATATCGAAAAGTCGTCTCTAGATAAGCGATTTCGTTTCGGGTGAACAATGGAAAAGCATCCCACGTATATTTATAGGCAATGGGAAAAGAGGTGATTGTGGTGAGCGGATGGCTTTCGCTCTTTCTCGTCTCCCTTGCCATCAGCATGGACAGCGCCAGCGTCGGGATGACCTATGGCTTGCGAAAAATGCGGATTCCACTGGGCTCGCTGCTTGTTATCGCCGGCTGTTCGTTCACCGTCGTGTACACCGTCATGACAGTAGGCAATACATTGTCTGCCTGGTTGACGCCGGAACTGAGCAAGCGGATCGGAGCCGGGGTCCTCGTGGCAATCGGCGTCATTACCCTGTGGCGAATGTGGCTGCCGCGCCGCCATGCTGCCGTGTCTCACAGAGAGGCGGACCATGCAGCCGAAACCGTCGAGGAAAAATTGATCTCCCAGTTTCGCGCATTTGGGTTAATCATTCAGATTCTCCGCGATCCGGCTCAGGCCGATGCGGATTGCTCCGGTCACATCATCGGCTGGGAAGCGGTCATGCTGGGATTGGCCTTGTCACTTGACGCTTTTGGAGCGGGGATCAGCCTGACTTTTCTCGGCTACCCTCCCCTGGTGGTGTCCGGTTCTGTTGCCTTGATGAGCGGCATGCTGCTATTTGCAGGCATTACCATAGGTGGCAAAGTAGGAAAGAATCGTTGGCTCTCGAGACTAACCTGGCTTCCTCCGCTCATGCTCATCTGCATCGGCCTGATCAAAAGCTTCTCATAACTTTCGAAAACGACCCGCTCTCCACTATTGGAGGACGGGTTGTTTTTGATGACGGAGCCCCGAAAAGGACTCGGAATGAACTTCGAAGCCCCACGTCACTTTTTGGGGTTTTTCCGAGCCTGTCTGCATAGATATGGAGAAGAACGGAAGGGAATGGAGGAGATGCAGGTGAGCACACAGACAAGCAAAAAATGGTACACCCTGACGTCTGATCAGGCAGTGAATCGATTGGGCAGCGACGGGGAACGGGGCCTGACGAAAAAGGAGGCGGAGCAGAGAATCAGGCAATGCGGTGCCAACCAACTGGCGGAAGCGAAACGCGCCCCGCTGTTTGCTGTGTTTTTGGAGCAGTTTAAGGACTTTATGGTCCTCATTTTGTTCATTGCGACGCTCATTTCGTTTTTTCTTGGCGAGTATCTGGACGCCATCACGATTGTTGCGATCATCTTTATCAACGGGGTGCTGGGCTTTATCCAGGAGGCGAAGGCGGAGAGGTCATTGCAGGCACTGAAGGAGTTGGCCTCCCCGATGGCACGAGTGGTGCGGGAGGGAAGACAGGAGATGGTTCCTGCCTCTCAACTGGTACCGGGTGACCTGGTGATGCTGGAAGCCGGCGACCGCGTTCCCGCCGATCTGCGCATTCTCGCGGCCAGCCGGCTCGAGATCGAAGAGTCGGCGCTTACCGGAGAGTCGGTTCCGGTAGCCAAGACGGACAAGATCATCGCCAGGCAGGAGACGGAGATGGTGCCGCTTGGCGACCAGAAAAATCTCGCGTTCATGGGTACCATGGTGACCGGAGGAACAGGACGTGGGATCGTTGTGGCGACGGGAATGAACACGGAGATCGGAAAAATTGCCCACCTGATCAATGCCGCGGAAGCGACAGAAACACCGCTGCAGGTTCGTCTGGAGCAGATGGGCAAAATCCTGGTCGTCGTGGCAATCGTGCTGACATTGGTTGTGATCATGGCAGGGATATGGCATGGACACGATCTGTTCACCATGTTTTTGGCCGGGGTCAGTCTGGCGGTAGCGGCCATACCGGAGGGGCTGCCAGCCATCGTGACGGTTGCACTGGCTCTTGGGGTTCAACGGATGATCAAGCGTAACGCGATCGTGCGGAAGCTGCCTTCCGTGGAGACGCTTGGCTGCGCGTCGGTGATCTGCTCGGATAAAACCGGAACCCTGACACAGAACAAGATGACGGTGACACACGTATGGCACAGCGACATGACTTTGGAAGTGACGGGCAAAGGCTATGAGCCGCAGGGGACGTTTACCCTGTCCGGCAGACCGATTCAGACGGCGCAGGACAAGACGCTGCGCCAATTGCTGTGGATTGCCGAGCGTTGCAACAACGCCAGACTGGTTTGCGACGAGCAGACGGAGCGGAAGCTGCTGGGGCTCGGAAAAACGCCGCAGGGCTGGCAGGTGCTGGGCGACCCTACGGAAGGGGCGCTGCTGGTGCTGGCTCTCAAAGGCGTCGGTGCGGCTCCCGATCGAAAAAAGGCAGGGCAAGACGGCGTTCGAATGGACGAGATTCCGTTTGATTCCGACCGGAAGATGATGTCCGTGGTCGAAAGAGGCACCGACGGCCAGTATACGCTGTTGACCAAAGGAGCGGTGGAAGCCGTCTTGCATCGCTGCAACCAGATTTTGTGGAAAGGAGAGGTGCAGCCGCTGAACAACCCACTCCGCCAGCAGATCCTGCAGCAGACGGAAGGGATGGCTGCACGAGCGCTGCGCGTCCTAGGCTTTGCCTATAAACAACTGACTGATTATCGGGAAGGGCTGCCGCCTCATGCGGTGGAAACCGGGCTTGTGTTTGTCGGTCTCGCGGGAATGATCGATCCTCCACGGCAGGAAGTGCGGCAGGCAATCGGCCTCTGCCATCAGGCGGGAATCAAGACCGTGATGATTACTGGTGACCATGTAGTCACTGCGGAAGCAATCGCTCGGCAGATCGGGCTGTTGCGGGGGGGCGGCGAGGTAATGGAGGGCAGGGACCTCAACCAGCTGACGGATGAGGAGCTGACGCCCTGCGTCGATCGTGTCGCCGTCTACGCGCGGGTATCGCCGGAGCACAAGCTGCGGATTGTACGTGCGCTGCGTGGCAGGGGGCACGTGGTCGCGATGACCGGAGACGGTGTCAACGACGCTCCTGCGATCAAACAGGCCGACATCGGCATCGCTATGGGCATCACTGGGACGGATGTAACCAAGGAAGCGGCTGATCTGGTGCTTCGGGACGACAACTTCGCCACCATCGTCGCAGCAGTGGAAGAGGGACGCAATATCTACGAAAACATTCGCAAGTTTATTCGCTACCTGCTGGCCTCCAATGTCGGAGAGATTCTCGTCATGTTTTTTGCCATGCTGATGGGCCTGCCGCTGCCGCTGGTGCCGATCCAGATCCTCTGGGTCAACCTCGTGACAGACGGTCTGCCGGCAATGGCGCTGGGCGTCGATCCGGCAGAAGCGGACACCATGCACCAGGCGCCGCGAAACAAGCATGAGAATATTTTCGGTCGCGGACTCGGCTGGAAAATTGTCAGCCGCGGCTTTCTGATCGGGGCGATGACACTGGCAGCATTTTGGCTGACGCTTCGGGAAAATCCGTCCGATCTGGTGCATGCCCAGACTGTGGCGTTTGTGACGTTGGTTATGGCCCAACTGATTCACGTATTTGACTGCCGCAGTCAGTACTCCGTCTTCCACCGCAACGTCTTCGAGAACAAGTACCTCGTCTGGGCGGTGCTCTCTTCTCTCGTGCTGGTGCTGGGCGTCGTCTACATCGAACAGCTGCAGCCGATCTTTAAAACCACCAACCTGTCCATGCGTGATTGGGCGCTGATTCTGGTGGCATCCGGCATCCCTACGTTTGTCGCCGGGATAGGAGGAGCGCTGCGTACCGGTCGAGCGGGAGCGCCGCGAAAACAGCCGCTGGGTGCCGGACGGGTGCATCGCGCGAGATAAGCCATGTGATCCGAACAGAAAAAATTGGTCGTCCACTTTATGGGTACACATAAGACCCAAATTACGGCGGTGGACGGCAGTAAATTGTCCGCTGAAGATCTGACCCTGGGAATGGAGATCGAAGCCACACACGAGCCGAGAATGACGAGGAGTTTGCCGCCGCAAACGGTCGCCAAGCAGATCGTCGTGAGAAAAAGTCTGCCGTCTACGGAAGTGCTGGGCACTGCAGGCAGTGTGGAAAGCGTCGCTCCGAATCCTGACGGGTCGCTTCGAATCCTCGTAGAAGGAGAGAAGCTGACAGATTTGTCCCCAGCCACTGTTGCCCTCATCGTCAACAAGGAGACGGTGATCGTCAACGCAAAGGATAATCGCAGGTTGTCGCCCGCTGATCTGAAGCCGGGTATGCTGGTGTTCGCCTTTTACGGTCCCAAATTGACAAGAAGTATCCCTCCCATCGGGGTAGCTGAAAAGATCGTAGTGGAATAGAAAAACAACAAACTCCCTGTCAACCCGACAGGGAGTTAGTTTTGGGTGACTTTGCCGACTGGCCGACGCGGCTGTACAAAGCGAAGAAACAGAGGGACAGAAGGGTGAATGCCACCATCATCGTCAACATGCCCTGGGCCGACAGCTTCTCGTAAAAAAAGCTGCCGACGAGCGGCCCCGCCATTCGCCCTGCTGATTGTCCGCCGGTGACCAGCCCCTGAAAAAAGCCCTGACGATCCGGCGGCGCCAGTTCAGCGGCAATCGCCGGAACGCCTGGCCAAACCAGCATTTCGCCCAGCGTGATGATCACCATACCGAGGATAAATCCGCTGTACGAAGTCGTAAAGGAAATGGTCAGCATCGACAGGCTAAACAAGGCGGCTCCCCACATTATCTGCCCTTGCAGTCGGAGCGAGAAGCGGTCGATCAGCCAGGAGAGCAGCGGCTGGCACAGAACAATAACGAGACCGTTTACTGCCCAAATGATGCTGTAGGAGGACAGGGAAATACCCAGAGAAGAGATATAGGTAGGAATGGTTGTCGACCACTGTATATAAGTGATGACCAACAGCGCAAGTCCGATGCTGAGCAGGCCCAGAGACATCCATGTGGACAGATCGATCTGGAAACGGGCTGAATTCGGTTGGACGGCGGCAGTATCCCCTGCGTTGATTCGCACCTTTTTCAGATGCTGTTCCTTGATGGAGAGCAGGAAAACGACAAGGAAGCAGCTATAGGCGAATGCGTTGCCGAAAAATGCCCACTGAAAGGACAGGCTGGCAACCAATCCACCCAGAGCGGCACCAATGGCTACGCCGACGTTATTGGCCACATAGATCAGATTGATCGCGCTTCGACCGCCCTCTGGCCAAAGCTTCACGGCCAGGGCCCGTGTGCCTGGCCAGAACGTTCCGTTGCAGAAGCCCAGCAGGATCAGCAGGCATACATACAGCGGAAAGGACTTGCAAAAGCCCATCGCCAAAAGGACGCTGATCGAGCAGATGATGGCGCTGACGATCGTTTTCCGTGCGCTCCATTTATCGAACAACATGCCACCAACGACGTTCCCGATCAGTCCTCCGGTGTACTGCAGCAGCAGTACGCTGGCGGCAAGCGTCAGCGGTTTGTCAAACACCTGCACGATGTACAGCGTGGTGAGCGGCCAAAGAAACGCCTCGCCGATCGCGCTGATTACCATCCCCAGCGACAGCATCCACATGACACGGGGATACCTCCGCAATGCATCTATCATCATGTTCACTCGCTTTCTGCTATAGAAGCCCGAAGCTAACTATAGCAGAAAACGGCGTGCCCCTGCTATTGGAAATAGTAAAGCCTGGAGTGCTATCCGTCATGCCGATGCTTCTATAGTTATATGAGGCGGCAGGCGTTTGTCTATTGATCGCCGCCGGTAAGTTTTCGAGCCATGCAGATCACACGCCCCAGCTTTTCGCTCTGCTTTACTTCGTAAGTGAAAAATCCGAGCCGCTCATAAAACGGTACGACTTTTCGGTTTTTTTCCAGAACTCCCAGCCGAAGCTCCTCGTATCCGTTCTCCCGGTACCATTCGATCAGGGTCTCCATGAATTCCCGGGCGTAACCGTGCTGCTGCCTGGCGCTGTGAAGCATGATCAGACCGAGCCACGGGAAGCCGTCGTTCGGATTGCGCAGGATAAATTGGCTGATGCCGATGATGTCTGCACTGCCCTGTTCCCGGATGGCGACGCTGAACGAGTCAGGCAGCTCAAGATTCTCCCGATGGTCCTTTTCCACTGTTTCCAGGGAGACGATACGGGTTCCCTCCGACATTTCCATGTAATCGGGATTGGAACTGTACACCGTGAGCAATGCGGGGAAGTCGGCTTCCGTGACGGGAGAAAAGGTCAAGCGTCGGCTTGCAGCAGGAAATGGGCTAAGCATAGGGAAAGGTCCCTCCTTTTATGGCTCTTTTATTAAATAATTATCTAATTAGATATTATTCTAATTTATCAGGCTGTCAAGATTGCATAAAGGGTAGGCATGTTTCGTGGCATAGTAAGGAATAAAACGCTGTTTCAAGAGAATGAGGGAATTCCCTGATACACTTTCCTTCGCGAAATCACTACAATAGCGATAAGTACGAAGAGTGAGGAGGATACCATGTACGCTTGGATTGAAGAACTGGGTACGTCCAGTGAAGCCTTCTCGTTGTTTCAATCGATTTTTGCGAATACAAGCGATGCCATACTGGTTATCGATAAGGACGGACTGATTGTAACAGCGAACGCTGCCGTGGAAAAAATGACCGGTTGGAGCAAGGAAGAACTGATTGGACATCGTCACATTTGCGAGGTCTGCGTCGGCATGGCGACATGCAAGGAAGACACGACCTGTTCGGATTGCTTTTTCAAACAGGTGCAGATACCGTCGTTCGAGATGCGGCTTCGGACAAAAGACGGCCGGCAATACCCGGTGGCCGCCAGCTCATCGCAGCTGCCGCAGGGATCTACGGCCAAACTGGTGCTGATCCTGCGCGACATGTCCGCCCAGCAGCAGGCAGAAAAGGAGCGGTACCAACACAAGCTGACCCATTACGTCATCCAGGCCCAGGAGGAGGAGCGCAAACGAATTTCCCGTGAGCTGCACGACGGTGTGGGACAGGCGCTTTACAGCATTCTGGTCGGACTGAATGTCATCGGACAAAGCAGAATAAATGCACAGCTGAAACAACATGTGGCGGAAATTCAGCAGATGGCGGCCAAGGCGATGGAAGAAGTCAAACGGATGGCTCTGGAGCTTCGTCCATCCGCATTGGACGACCTGGGTCTTCTGCCTGCCATCCGTTCGCTGATCAAGCGGGTGGAACAAAGCTTCGGCATCCAGGTCGCTCTGGATGTACGCGGAGACCGGCGCCGCTACGGGCCTGCAATTGAAACGGCCTTGTACCGAATCGTGCAGGAGGCCATGACCAATGCGGCCAAATACGCGCAAACGGACCGGCTGTGCATCGTCTTTGAGGACAAAGGCGGCGAAATTGTGCTGACCATTGTGGACGACGGGATCGGCTTTGATCCCAAACAAGTTGAGACCAACGGTACGGGGTTAGGGCTTTTCGGCATGAAAGAGCGGGCCCAGCTGCTGGGTGGCAGCGTTGACATTCGTTCAGCGGAAGGCGAGGGTACGTCGATTTTTGTACGAATACCGCTTGGGAAGGGGGATGTTGAAGATGACCATTCGCGTCCTGATCGCTGACGATCACGCCATTGTCCGCTCCGGCCTGGGTCTTTTGATCAACGCCCAGCCGGATATGGAAGTGGTGGGGTACGCGGCTGACGGAAAAGAGGCCTTCCAAAAGGCAATGGAGGTCAAACCCGACGTCATCCTGATGGATTTGAGCATGCCGCCCGGAGAAAACGGGCTGACCGCCACTGAACGGATCAAGGCGGCCGCTCCCGATATTCACGTACTCGTGCTGACGATGCATGACGACGAGGAATACCTGTTTCGTGTATTGCAGGCCGGCGCTTCCGGCTACATTTTGAAAAGCGCGCCCGACCTTGACCTGATCGCCGCCATCCGCACCGTTTCCAAAGGGATGGCGTATCTCTATCCGTCTGCGACGAAATCGCTCATCGAAGAGTTTTTGCAGATGGTGAAAAACGGCGAGGAGCAGGCGAAATACGAAATCCTGACCGACCGGGAGAAGGAAGTGCTGATCCTGATCGCCAAGGGCTTCAGCAACAAGGAGATCGCCGAACAGCTTACCGTCTCGGTGAAAACAGTGGAATCGCACAAGGCCCACATCATGGAGAAGCTGCATCTGAAAACGAGGCCTGATCTGGTGCGCTATGCGATTAAAAAGGGCTGGCTCGACTTTGAATAAACACGCTGGGAAGACGGTGGAGCAAGCCGTCTTTTTTTCGTGTATAAGAATTTATAAATTTGGACATCCCATCCTGCGCCGGGTGGGTTATTTTCGTCTGAATTGTGACAGGAATCGAGGAAAATCAGGGGGTTCCCCTACCGTTTTAGGGGATTTCCCTGACTTACACAGCGGATGACGGAGAGTAGAATGAAGCGTGTAAAGAAACATCGCCGACTGAAGCACCGGCGTAGTATCGCCACTAAGTTTGTAAGGAGGAAACAAAAGTGGAAACTCGGATCAATCCACCGCAGAAGGTATCCAAGGGGAAGCAAACCCAGCCGGAAACAGACTCCTTGAAAGGGACGTTTGCAGCCGTTTTGATGATCGGCGCGTTCATTCTCCTGAGCTGGTTTGGCGCGTTTGGTCTGTTCCTCGATCGAGGCTGATAGAGAGTTGGTAAAGGAGGAAACGCACATGCATTTGCACCGGTTTGAAAAAATCTGGCTGATACTGGGCGGAGCGGGACTTGCGCTGTTTATCGCGCTGCTTTGCGTCAACGCTTTCGCCATGGGCATGCAGCCGCCCAGCGACATGACGATGATCGACCCCCAGAAAGTGGCCGAGACGCCTCCGTTTGATAAACCGGGTTTGAAAAAAGTAGGGGAAAACGAATACGACGCCTACATGACGGCGTTTGCCTTCGGATTTGGGCCGAACAAGATGGAAGTGCCTGTCGGAGCCAAGGTGAATTTCCACGTTACCAGTCCCGACGTCATCCACGGCTTTGAAATCCCCGGAACCAATGTGAACTTTATGGTGCTGCCCGGGCATGTCAACTCCGCTTCCTATACCTTTGACAAGCCGGGTGAGTATCTGATTCTCTGCAATGAATACTGCGGAGCGGGTCACCAGGTGATGGCGACGACGATTATCGTGAAGTAAAAACCCTCAGGCAGGTGAATGTAGATGAAAGGAATTCGAAATGGTTCCGCTGCAGAAGTGGATCGTCCCACTGCGCGCTTGAGTATGGCCTACATCATCGTGGCGTATGTCGCCTTTGGTTTGGCGGCGCTCGCAGGGATGGTGCAGGGGATGGTGCGCGGCGGCATCATGGAACTGCCAAGCTGGACGAATTACTATCAAATTTTGACTGCGCACGGTGTCTTGATGGCACTCATTTTTACCACGTTCTTCATCATCGGTTTTCTCTTTTCGGGTGTAGCCCGCACGACCGGCGGCTCCCTGCATGGCACGGCACTTCGCTTCGGCTGGAGCGGATTTGTGCTGATGGTGATCGGTACCGCGATGGGTGTCGTGACCATCCTGATGAACGAAGCGTCGGTGCTGTACACGTTTTACGCACCGCTTAAAGCATCGCCGTACTTCTACATCGGAACGGCCCTGCTGGTTGTGGGCAGCTGGCTGGGCGGATTCGGAATCATCAGCAGCTATCGCAAATGGAAACGGGAAAACCCCGGCAAGATGTCTCCCTTGTTTGTCTTTATGTCGGTAACCACATTTGTCCTGTGGATCGTTTGTACCATCCCTGTAGCAATCGAGGTACTGTTCCAACTGATTCCGTGGTCGTTTGGCTGGACACCGACCATCAACGTCATGCTGAGCCGTACGTTGTTCTGGTTTTTCGGGCACCCGCTGGTTTACTTCTGGCTGATGCCGGCCTATATCGCCTGGTACGTGAACATCCCGCGCATCATTGGCGGCCACGTCTTCAGTGATTCGCTCGCTCGCCTTGCCTTTATTCTGCTTTTGCTCTTCTCGATTCCGGTCGGTTTCCACCATCAGTTGATGGAACCGGGTATCTCCCCCGGCTGGAAAATGATTCACGTGATCTTGACCCTGATCGTCGTTTTGCCATCGTTGATGACTGCGTTCTCCATGTTTGCGGTGTTTGAGACGACGGGCCGCAAAAAAGGCGGCTTGGGACTGTTTGGCTGGCTGAAAAAGCTGCCGTGGACGGACGTGCGCTTCTTCGCACCGTTTGTCGGTATGCTGTTCTTTATCCCTGCCGGAACGGGCGGTATCATCAACGCGTCCAACCAGATGAATGCCGTCGTGCACAACACCATCTGGGTAACCGGACACTTCCACATCACGGTAGGTACGGCTGTGGCTCTTACCTTCTTCGGTGTCAGCTACTGGTTGATTCCCGTACTGACCGGACGCACCCTGACGCCGACCGCGAACCGGATGGGAATGGTCCAAACCGTGTTCTGGGCAGTAGGGATGTTCCTGATGTCCGGTGCGATGCACGGGCTGGGATTGGCAGGTACGCCGCGTCGGACCGACTACACGACGTACATGGATCATCCGACAGCGTTAAGCTGGATGCCGTACCAACAAGTAATGGCGTTTGGCGGAGGGCTGCTCTTCACTGCTGCAATCCTGCTGATCCTCATTCTGGGTTATCTGGCCTTCTTTGCTCCGAAAGGAAATGCGGAATATCCGATCGGGGAAACGGACGGGGAGCAACACACTCCGGGCATTCTCGAGCGTTGGCCCGTGTGGGTGGGGGTGTTGGCCTTCCTGGTTGTGATGGCCTACGGCTATCCGATTATGGAACAAATCACCCATCATGCTCCAGGATCTCCTCCGATCCGGACGTGGTAAACGGAACAAGGGCAACAAACAAAAAGCTGTCGGCTTCAAAGCCGACAGCTTTTGTATATGAATACAGCCGCAAGGAAAGGGATGGGGCCCATTTTCTATTGACATCATACAAGGAGTAGATTACGATAAAGATACAAGTTTGTTTATTTTCCGAACAAACAAACTAATTCGAAGGGTAGAGACAATGGAGAAAAACACCATATCGAAGCTGATTAAAAACACCAATCACTCACTTGTATTGGAATTGATCCGTTCTGAACAACCGATTAGCAGAGCATCAATTTCAAAGAAGCTGGGTCTTAGTCGTTCTACCGTATCTTCTATTGTTGACGACCTTCTGCACAGGAAAATCATCATCGAGTTAGGGTTTGGCAACTCTACGAAGGAAGGCGGCAGACCAGGGATACAATTGGGGTTCAACCCCAAATCAGCCTATGGTGTAGGAGTAGATATAGGTGGAACCAAAGTTTTGATTATCATTACGGACTGGGATGGTGAGGTTGTTTACAAGAGAAAATTGAAAACGTCTTCAAACATTGACGATCTTGTCGCCATGATCAAAGACAGCATTCAGGAATCCGGAATCCAAGAACAATTGATTATTGCGATGGGGGTAGGCGTACCAGCCATCACCAATACCAAACAGGGAATCGTGATTGATTCTCCCGCGCTGGGATGGCAGAACCTCCCCCTGCGGGATATCATGCAGGGGCACTTTTCCTTTCCCGTATTTATCAATAACGATGTGCGGTGTGCAGCCTTGGGGGAAAAGTGGTTAGGTTCCGGCAACCAATCCCGGCACATGGCGTTCATCGCCTTTGGTACCGGTGTGGGATGCGCCATCGTCTCGAATGGCGAGCTCATCGAAGGCCATCATTTTTCGGCCGGCGAGATCGGATATCTGATCGATGGGGAAGATGTCCGCAACGGTCTGGAAAATCGTGTTGGCCAATTTGGAACCTTTGAGAACAAAACTTCCGGAACAGCTCTCTCCGGCCACGGTTTTACCGGAGCAGAACTTTTTCAACAATATAAGAATGGCAATCCCCTGGCGATATCCGTGATTGAAAAATTCGTGCTGGATGTTTCGATTGCGATCGCCAATATTTGCAGCTTGCTCAACCCGGAGAAAGTGATCCTGGGTGGCGGCGTTTCCGAGTCTATGCATCTTGTCTTGGAAAAGATTATTGAAAATATCAAGAAGTTTACGCCGAATCATCCGGAAGTGGAGTTGGCTCGCTTGGGTACCGATGCGGGCGGGCTGGGAGCAATCGCGTTTGCCTTTCAAAAAATACAAGAAGTGAATGACAAGGGGGAACTTGTATGAAAAAGCTGTGGTCCATATTTTTATCTTCCGTTCTCGTGGCTGCAACGCTCGCTGGTTGCAGTACGAACAAAGAAAACGCCGATTCATCAAACAAAGGGCCGGTTACCTTGAATGCCATCTTCATGAAGCAGGCAGGGTATAGCGAGGAAGACATTACTTCCATTACGAAAGAGTTTATGAGCAAAAACCCCAATATTAAAGTAAATACCACTTTCGTACCCTATGAAGCCCTGGAGCAAAAAATCCTGACCGGCGCGCCAAGCGGAGGGTATGACGTCGTACTGATCGATGCCCCGTGGACAGCGAAGTTTGCCAAAGCGGGAATTGTTCAGGACGTTACCGATAAATTGTCGGAAGCGGACCGCAAAGATATTTTTGCGGGAGCCTTGGACGCTGTCTCGTATGAAGGCAAGCTCTACGGTCTTCCCTGGTTAAACGATACGAAGTTTCTTTTTTACAATAAAGAGATGCTGAACAAGGCCGGGTTTACCCATCCTCCCAAGACATGGGACGAACTTGTGCAGCAAGCGAAAGTGATCAAGGAGAAAGGGTTGGTAGAATACCCGATCGTGTGGAGCTGGAAGCAAGCAGAGGCGCTCTCTTGCGACTTTACGACCTTGTCTGAAACGTTTGGCGGAAAAATGGTTCGGGATGGAAAGCCGACATTGACCGATGAAGGAAACGAAAAAGCGCTGAACTTCATGGTCCAAAGCCTGAAAGATGGCATCAGCAATCCCAAATCCACCGAATTCCTGGAGGAAGATGTGCGCGGCGTATTCTCCAGCGGGAAAGCGGCATTCGCCTTGAACTGGACGTACATGTACAATCTCGCCAACGATAAATCCCAATCCCAGGTTGCGGGACAGGTGGGCATTGCTCCAAGCCCGGGGCAAGGCAGCGTGATTAGCGCTTCCGTCAATGGCGGCATGGGTGTCGCTCTTGCAAAAGGAAGCAAGCATCCGGATGAGGCTTGGAAATACATGGAGTACCTCTCTTCCAAGGAAGTCCAGAAGAAATATGCCAAAAATGCGCTTCCGATTTGGAAATCCCTTTATGAAGACAAAGATGTGATTTCCACCAACCCTGAAGTCGTCGCCGCTTCCAAGATTCAATATGACTATCTGGCAAACCGCCCTCAAGTTCCCTGGTATGGAAGCCTTTCTACCGAATTGCAGGTAGGTATCCAACAAGCATTGATGGGTCAAAAATCGGTCAAGGATACGTTAGCAGAGCTGCAACAAAAAGCAGAGGAGCTGGCTAATAAATAGGGAGGGGGATATTCTCCCCCTTTTCTTCTTCAAAGAAAGGGGTACAGCATGAAGAGGAAGGTAAGCGATGCTCAATTTGCATGGCTGATTATTGCTCCGTCCGTTTTTATCGTGTTCGGGATTGTCCTGTATCCGTTGATTGAAACGTTTTTATACAGTCTAAAAGACTTGGATTTATCGGCAGGAAGTCTTGGCGACTATGTCTGGCTGCAAAACTACATGGACGTTCTTTCGGATCGTGATTTCTGGGCTTCCGCAGGCCGGACGGCATACTTCGCTGTTGTTTCCATTTCCATTGAGCTCATACTTGGCACGTTGATCGCGCTGCTTCTGAATGAAGATATCAAAGGGAAAACGTTTTTGCGCTCGATCATCATCATCCCGTGGGCTGTACCTACCATCGTCAACGGGGCGATGTGGAAATGGATCTATCACAGCGAGTACGGGGCATTAAATGCACTGTTAACGCAGCTTCATGTCATCGATCAATACCAATCCTGGTTAAACAGTCCATGGATGGCCATGAATATGGTCATTATTGCGGACGTGTGGAAAATGACGCCGCTGGTGGCGATTTTTGTGTTGGCGGCCCTGCAATTGGTGAACAAGTCTGTGTACGAGGCAGCCATGGTAGACGGCGCGGGTATGATCAGAAGATTTTTTGCCTTGACGCTGCCATACCTGAAGCCTACGTTCCTGGTGATCATCGTGATGAGAACGATGGAGACGTTCAAGGTTTTTGACATCATTTATGCCATTACACAGGGCGGCCCGGCCAACGGAACGATGGTTCTGACTTACCAAGCCTATTTGAAAGCATTCAGCAACCTGCAATACTCCCAGGGAGCAACCATTTCCTATCTGATCGGGATGATGATTGCGCTCTTGACCTATGCGTACGTGAAGATGTTGAAGAAGGGGGAGACCGCATAAGATGAGAAGCAAACCATTCCGCCTGCTCCAGTACGGATTCGCGTTGTGTGTCGCTCTCTTTACATTGGCTCCCTTTGTGTGGCTGGTTATCTCCAGCATTTCCTATCAAAAAGACCTGACAACCACACCGCTCAAGTGGATACCGGACAACCTGACGTTTGAACGTTACAGGGATATCTTTGCCAATCCCAACAATGACATGGCGTACGCGTTTAAAATTTCCATGATCAACAGTTTTACGGTTGCATCCATTGTTACGGTCATTGCATTGTTTGTCGGCGGATTGGCTGCTTACGCCATTTCGCGGTATGAGTTTCCGTTCAGGAAGAATTTGGTATATGTATTCCTGTTTACCTACATGATTCCACCGGTTGTCATTGTGATTCCGTTGTATCTGCTTTTTAGCAGCATGCAGATGCTTGACTCCAAATGGACCTTGGTATTATTGGATCTGACGTTCGTGATCCCGTTTGTCATATGGGTCATGCAAAGTTATTTTACTTCCATTTCCAAAGAGTTTGATGAAGCGGCAGCGGTAGATGGCTGCAGCCGATTGCAAACACTGTGGTACGTGATCTTTCCGATTGTACGGCCCGGTATCATTGCAACGGGCATACTGGCGTTTCTGTTGGCCTGGGACGAATTTTTCTTCTCACTATTGTTCACGTCATCGCTTGAAGCAAAAACGATCTCTGTAGCCATCGCCGAATTCAGCGGCAAAAACGCGGTTGATTACGGCATGATCGCAACGGGCGGAGTCCTGGCAACGATTCCTCCCCTCGTCATTACGATCATTTTTCAACGCTTTTTGGTGCAAGGGATGGTTGCAGGCGGCATTAAAGAATAGTGGAGGCAACAGTGATGAATATCCATGTGTTTGCTAGTTACGACGAAATGTCGAAAAGCATTGCCCAAAGCATCATTGATTTCTTGCGGGAAAAGCCGAATGCGCTGATCTGTCTTCCTGGGGGCAACACACCGCTCGGAACCTATCGCGAGCTTGTAACAGCGGCGAAAGCGGGAAGGATTGATTTTAGCCGGGCGACCTTCGTGGGCCTGGATGAATGGGTAGGGCTCGGCATTGAAGATGAAGGCAGCTGCCAACATTTTCTTTATCATGAGCTTTTCCATCCGCTGGGGATCAAAGAGTCGCAGATTCACTTCTTTGATGCAAAGGCTGATGATTTGGCGGCTGAGTGCCGCCGAATCGATGAGGTGATCTTCCGGCATGGTTCGCTTGACCTGATTATGCTTGGATTAGGCGTAAACGGACATTTGGGATTTAACGAGCCGGGCGTCTCCTTCGAAAACTACTCCCATGTGATCGATCTGGATAACGTTACGAAGACAGTGGGACAAAAGTATTTCAAGGAACAAAAAGAGCTTACGCAAGGGATTACGCTGGGGATCAAGCATATCATGGAGGCCAAGAAGGTAATATTGGCTGCGGACGGTCCGAAAAAGGCAGAGGCTGTTCAAAGGGCCATTCAAGGGGAGGTCACCCCGTCCATGCCGGCCAGCGTTCTGCAGACCCACCCCAACGCCCATTTCTTTTTTGACAAACTTGCCTATGCCAAAGTGGAAGGAGCACGTTGACGCGTGTTCCTTTCGTTTTTTTAGATATAGATCATTTTGCGTGACATCCCGCCGTCGATCACCAGCTCCGCACCGGTGATGAAGTCATTTTCGGGGCTCGTCAGATAGAGGCAGGCGCGGGCGATGTCATCCGGCTTGCCGACGCGGCGGGAAGGGTGCTGTTCGTGGTCCTCCGGCCGCAGCATCGAATAGTCGCCGGTTTCAATCCATCCAGGGGAGACAGCATTTACCCTGATGCGGTCAGGTCCCAAGGAAACGGCAAGAGCATGGGTGAGAGCCAGAACACCGCCTTTGCTTGCAGCGTACGCCTCGGTATCGGGCTCCGACATGTGGGCGCGAGTGGAGGCGATGTTCACGATGGCACCTCCCCCTGTGCGGCGCATCAGTCTGGCGGCTTCCCGCGAGCAGAGGAATACACTGCGCAGATTGGTGTTTACCACGCGATCCCACTCCTCCAACGACAGCTCGTAAGGCGATTTCCACATGGTGATGCCCGCGTTGTTGATCAGGACGTCAAGCCGTCCCCACTGCTCGTCCACTCGCCGGAACAACTGCTCGATATCGGCAGGGACGCTGACGTCGGTTTGGATAAAGACGGCCTGTCCGCCTTGTTCCTGTATGGACTGTACGGCAGTTTCTCCGTCGCCGGCGTTCCGTTCCGCAATGACGACAACGGCGCCCTTGGATGCGTAAGTGGCGGCGACGGACCGACCGATGCCTCTGCCTGCACCGGTTACCAGCACTACTTGATTTTCCAGTAACATGTGAACCCTCCTTCAACAAATGGTAGCAATGAATGTACCTGATCCATTCATGATTTGCAACCGGGAGAGCAAAGCTAAGGTATGCGTCCGCTCCCCTACACTTCGCTTACAGCTGAGAGGTTGTCACTTTCAGCCTGATCAAATAAGATGTTCAACGTTCGCCATTACATTACACAATAGGAGTTGACGAACATGAACACAAACGTGAAGCAAGCGATGACGGCAGAGGAAGTCATGGAAGCGCGTCACAGCGTACGCAAATACCAGCCGGGAACAGCCATACCGCGCCAGGAGCTGAATGAAATCCTGCGTTTGGCGGCTACCGCGCCTTCCTCGTGGAACCTGCAGCACTGGCGTTTTCTGGTGGTCACAGACGCAGCGAAAAAAGAGCGCCTGCTGTCCATCGCCTATGGTCAGCGGCAGGTGGTGGACTCCTCGGCAACCATCATTGTGCTGGGAGATCTCGAAGCGGACAAGTCGGCACGTCCTGTTTACGATCATGCACTGGAAAAAGGGTATGTCAACGAACAGGTGCGCGACACGATGATCCAACAGATCGAAGGGGCGTATCGCGGCAATCCCCAGATCGCCCGCGACGAAGCCATTCTCAACGGATCTCTGGCAGCCATGCAGCTGATGCTGGCAGCAAAGGCAAAAGGGTACGATACCTGCCCGATGGGAGGCTTTGACAGGGACGCGCTGATCCGGGAGCTGAACATTCCAAAGCGATACATTCCGGTGATGATGATTACGGTGGGCAAAGCGGCCGCTCCTGCTTATCCGACGATGCGCTTTCCGTTGGAGCAGCTTGTGATTGAAAACAGTTTCGAATGATGTGGACAGGGGAACGATGCAGGGTGCGGCGTTCCCCTGCACTGTTTGACAGAAGGATGCCGATCATTTATTATATGTTTAAACAATTAAACATATAAACGGTCTGGTGATGATAGATGAAAAACGAGCGCGTTTTGATTACAGGCGCCTCCAGCGGTATCGGCTGGGAACTGGCAAAGCTGTTTGCCCGGGACGGCTACGATCTGATCGTAGTGGCCAGAAATGCGGAAAAGTTGAACCAATTGAAGCGGGAGTTGGAAACGGCCCACGGCGTGAACGTTGCGGTCGTCGTCAAGGATTTGACACGGCAGGATCACGTCACGGCGCTGTACGAGGAGCTTCGGGAAAACGGCCTGAGAGTTGACATGCTGGTCAACAACGCAGGGTATGGCCTTTACGGCAAATTCATCGAGACCGATCTGCAGGACGAGTTGAACATGATTGAACTGAACGTCGTCACGTTAACTCATTTAACCAAGCTGTTCCTGCCTGATATGGTAAAACGGAACAAGGGACGAATCATGAACGTTGCCTCTACCGCAGCCTTTCAACCGGGGCCGATGATGGCCGTCTACTATGCGACCAAGGCATACGTGCTTTCCTTTACGGAAGCGCTGGAAAACGAGCTGAAGGGGACGAACGTGACCGTGACTGCCCTCTGTCCGGGAGCGACGGCCACCGGCTTCGAATCCCGTGCCAACTTGCAGCAGTCGAAGCTGTTCAAGAGCGGCGTCATGGATGTGCAGACGGTGGCGCGGATCGGGTACGATGCCTTTTTGAACGGGAAGACCATCGTCATTCCAGGGTGGAAAAACCGCCTGCTGGCCAACTCCGTCCGATTCCTGCCGAGAAAGCTTGTGACGTCGGTGGTGCGCATGATACAGGAAAAAGCGTAGGAGGAAGGAGAAGAACCATGTCCCAGCCAGCCGTTGAGCTGTTCCGAGCCTGTATTCCGCTCTTTCAGGCACTGGCTGACCCGGCCCGCCAGGACATCATTTTGCTGCTGGCGGAAAAGGAAAAGCTGACCGTGAACGAGATTGCGGAGCACGCCACGCTGTCGCGGCCAGCCATCTCCCACCACCTGAAAATACTGCGGGACAACAAGCTCGTGGAGATTGAGCAGAAGGGGACGCAGCGGTATTACTCGCTTGCGTTGGAACACTCGCTTGATCTGTTGAAGCAGTTGATCCACACGGTGGAAACGACCTGTATGTAGCCTCTGGGAAAACTCAGAGGTTTTTTTGACGTATAAGAATAGATTGTGGAGATGTCGAACGGCTGCATCTGCTGTACGTTGCGGGAGGACTTGCTGCAGGAAGTGGAGCGGCTAGCCCGGGAAAACAAATACGACTATATCCTGATCGAGTCGACGGGCATTGGGGAACCGGTACCGGTGGCGCAAACCTTTACCTATGTAGACGAAGCCAACAGGATTGACCTCTCGGCGATTTGCCGTCTCGATACCATGGTAACGGTCGTCGACGCCTACCGCTTCTGGCATGACTTTTCCTCGGGAGAAAGCCTGCTGGAGCGCAATCAGGCGGCGAGCGAAGAGGACCAGAGGGAAGTAGTGGACCTGTTGATCAGCCAAATCGAGTTTTGTGACGTGCTGATCTTGAACAAGTGCGACATGGTGGCGGAAGACGATCTTCGCCAATTGGAAAGCGTGCTGCGCAAACTGCAGCCGTCTGCCCGATTCCTGCGATCCAGCCACGGCAAGGTAGATCCGCGCGAAATTCTCAACACCTGCCTGTTTGACTTTGAAAAGGCAAGCCAGTCTGCCGGATGGATTCAGGAGCTGCAGAAGCAGGAGCATACACCGGAGACCGATGAGTACGGAATTGCCTCTTTTGTTTACCGCCGCAACCGGCCGTTTCACCCGGAGCGGTTCCGCCAGTGGCTCGCCAATTGGCCGGAAGAGGTGGTGCGGGCCAAGGGATTTTTCTGGCTGGCTACGCGCAACGACCTGGCCATGACGCTCAGTCAGGCAGGTCCCTCCATTGAAATCGGTACCGCGGGATATTGGGTGGCTGCCCTGCCGGAAGAAGAGAAGCGCGCCGTGCTGGCTGAGGATCCGGAATGGGCGGATACATGGGACTCCGATTATGGAGATCGCGTGATTGAACTGGTCTTTATCGGAATCGACATGGATCGCGAAGAGCTGATCGAGTCACTGGACGCCTGCCTGCTGACAGCAGAAGAGATGGCTGCCGACTGGAGAGCGTTTGCCGACCCGCTGCCGACGACGAACACAGTTGTCGAAACCGTCATCTAACAGAGAAAGGAGCGATAGAAGATGAGAGTGAAAATTACCTTGCAGTGCACCGAGACAGGGGACCGCAACTACATTACCACCAAAAACAAGCGAACCAATCCGGAGCGTCTGGAGCTGAGGAAATACTCGCCGCGGTTGAAGCGATATACTCTGCATCGCGAGACCAAATAAGTATTTTACAAACATACTGACTTTTGTTATGATATAAGAGAAATTGCATATGTGCGAAATTTGGAGGAGCCTGTCACAAAACAGGCTCCTTTTTGCCGTTTTTTGGTACTTTTCGCCAAAAGCGGGTCATTTCTGTTGCATAATGCGATTTCGGGAGAGCACAACTAATAAGAAAATGGGGGAGATGAGATGGGAAACCAGGCTCTGCTTGCAATTGGACTGTTTGCCATTACGTACGCTTTTATCATTTCGGAAAAAATCCACCGTACGATCATTGCCATGATCGGCGGGATCCTGATGGTGCTGTTTGGCATCGTCAGCCAGGAAGAAGCGATTGAGCACATCGACTTTAACACGCTGGGACTGCTCATCGGGATGATGATTATTGTGACCATCACGTCCCAGACAGGCGTTTTCAAATACCTGGCGATCCGGGCAGCCAAGCAGGTGCGCGGGGAGCCGGTGAAAATTCTGGTGGCGCTCTGTACGATTACGGCATTGGCGTCCGCGCTGCTGGACAATGTGACGACTGTACTCTTGATGGTGCCGATTACCTTCAGTATCGCCCGACAGTTGAAGGTTACCCCGGTGCCGTACCTGATCAGTGAAATTCTCGCCTCCAACATCGGGGGGACAGCTACGCTGATCGGAGATCCGCCGAACATCATGATCGGCAGCGCCGTTCCTGAGCTGACCTTTATGGCGTTTGTCAACAACCTGGCTCCGGCGGCGTTGATTGTATTTGTTGTGACGGTTGCCATTCTGGTTCTCATTTATCGGAGGCAGTTGAAATCCTCTCCTGACTTGCAGGCCAATCTGATGGACCTGAACGAAAAAGACGAACTTACCGATCCCGTGCTGCTGAAGAAATCCCTCACCGTGCTGGGGCTGACCATCCTCGGGTTCATATTGCACGGTGCGCTGCATCTGGAGTCCGCTACCATCGCTCTGACCGGTGCGTTCCTGCTGCTCTTGTTGACGGGTGAACACTACCTGGAAGAGGCCTTGGAAAAAGTGGAGTGGAGCACCATCTTCTTCTTTGCCGGCCTGTTCATCCTCGTCTCCGGATTGGTGCACACCGGCGTAATTGCCATGGTGGCAGAGTGGGCGATTAACCTGACAGGGGGAGACACCCTCTTTACGTCCCTGATCATTCTCTGGTTGAGCGCCATAGCGTCCGCCTTCATCGACAACATTCCGTTCGTGGCGACGATGATTCCGATGATCAAGGAGATGGGCGTGCTGGGCATTCAAAATCTGGAGCCGCTCTGGTGGAGTTTGGCGCTCGGCGCCTGCCTGGGCGGAAACGGAACGATTATCGGGGCAAGCGCCAACGTAATCGTGGTCGGCATGGCGGCCAAGGAAAAATACCCGATTACGTTCCTCAAGTTTATGTACGTGGCCTTCCCTTTGATGCTGTTGAGCATTGTCATTTCTCATCTGTACATCTATCTTCGTTACTTCGTGTTTGCGTCGTAAGTGTCGCCCAGGCAAAACCCAACCTTTTCCGGTTGGGTTTTTTGCGCTATAATAATTAACTAATAAATAGTTAAGTGGTTAATTTAAAGGGGGAATCTCCATCTCAAGCTGGAATCCTTTCAAAAATCCTGTTCTGCCTGTGCAACTGTTCCTCACCCTCTACAAGACCAACGCCTTCTCCGTTCGCCGGCTGGAAGAACGGCTGCAGCCTTTCGGATTGACGCTTGGGCGGCTATGTCTCTTGGTATCCCTGCGACGTTTTGAAAAACCAGCGCTCCCTTCTGAGCTGGGGGACGATCTGGCTGTGACTCGGGCCAATGTGAGCGGGTTATTGAATGCACTGGAGAAAATGGGATTGGTTCACCGCGAGTTTGATCCTGAGGACCGACGCAGGGTACTGGTCCACCTTACGGAATCCGGTCGAAATACTTTGGAGCAGGCATGGCCCGTCTACGAGGAAACGGTCATGTCCGGATTTCAGCGACTCTCGGAGGAAGAGCAGGCCACCCTGTTGAAATTGCTGGAGAAAATCGAAGCCTGACATCCAATCCCGCAGCCCCGTTACCGTACCGTGACGGGGTCAAAAAACCCCAATTAGTTAATTACTTAACTATTAATAAACTAATTATTTAGAGGTGAATGAACATGAGGAATGCGAATAGGCTGCTCCCCTTACTGGCAGCAAGCTCCTTTTTTGTCGGGTTGGACGCTATTATTACCGCACCGTTGCTGCCGCTCTTGGTTGATTCCGTCCAGGTGTCGAAGGAGTGGGGGGCTCTCTTGGTCAGCGCCTATGCTTTTATGTACATGATTTGTGCGCCGATTTTTGGGGCCCTGTCCGATCACCGGGGACGTCGGCGGTTTATCCTGTTGGGCTTGCTGGTGCTTTCTTTGGGAACTTTTCTAACCGGAACAGGGGAGACCTTTTGGCAGCTGCTGCTGTTTCGCGCCGTGACCGGTTTGGGTGCTGGAATGCTGCAACCTGCAAGTATGGCGATGGCGGGCGACGCTGTTCCGTATGAGCAGCGGGGCAGGGCAATGGGCCTCATCCTCGGAGCGCTGACTGGCTCCACCTTGTTCGGCGTACCGCTGGGAACGTATCTTGCCTACCTCAGCACATGGCGGTGGACGTTTTATGGAATGGGCTTCTTCATCCTGCTGCTCCTTGTGATCGCCTGGCTGCGCCTCCCTTCCGGCTCGGCGCGAGCTTCAGCCTCCGCTGGTACGTCGATGGCAGCGCTCGCAACTCAGCTTCGTGCCGCCAAATCCAATCCGTCCATTTGTTTCGCCTTGATTGCCACGTTTCTCTGGTTTGGAGGATTGCAGGGAATGATGGCGAACATCGGACTTTACTACCAGCAGTTTGCACTGAACGTAAGCCAGATCGGGCTGGTGTTGATGGTGGCAGGAGCGGGCAGCGTCGTTGGAAGTGTGACTGGCGGAAAGCTGGCAGACCGTTTTGGCAAAAAGCAGGTTGTCCTGCTGGCCAGCCTGCTTACCGCCGCCGGTGTGTTCGGAGTGTCAATGGTCAGCCAGAATGTTGTGCTGGCCGTGACGCTGCACATCTTCTGGGCGACAGCATTCGGATTGGGTCACGCGGCACTTACCGCACTGTTTTCCGAATTGAATCCGCGCATCCGCGGAACGATACTCTCCTTGAACAGCTCTGCCATGTACGCAGGCATGATGGCGTCCACGGCGATATCCCCCCTTTTTTTGCAGAGCGGCGATTTCTGCGGCATCGGTGCCGTCTCAGCGGCGGCTTGCCTGCTGGTCTTCCCCATTGTCCGGTATCGCATTAAAGTCTTGACCGGGTCCGAACAAGCGGTATAATACAAAAAATGGGAATGCGGTAGAGGAGGCAAATCATTGAAAATCAGCAAACACAACGCGGAGCACTACGTGTGGGGCGAGCAATGCGACGGCTGGCATCTGGTCAAGAACGGAGAATTGAGCGTAATTCATGAACGGATGCCGGCGGGAACAAGCGAGGTGCGCCACTATCATGAACGGTCCAGGCAGTTCTTTTTCGTATTGTCCGGCACGACGGTACTGGAGGTGAACGGGGAGCGCTTGGAGCTGGGTCCACAGGAGGGTGTCGAGGTAGCGCCCGGTGTGCCGCACCAGATGAGAAACGAAAGTGATCAGGAGACGGAGTTTTTGGTCATATCACAACCGACTACGCGAGGCGACCGCATACACGTGGAATAGGTACTTGCAAAAAAGCCTGATCGGGCATTCCGATCAGGCTTTGCTCATTTATTTCCACTGCGTGTACTGTGAGATCAACGCCCACACGTCCGCCAGTGCGTGAATCCCTTCCAAAGTCTGATAGGCAAACAGCGGCAAACTGACCAAAAAGATCAAGCTTTCCCCAATGTACTTGGCAACCATATTCCCATTCCTCCTCTTCTCTTATCGTACGTTACAGAGTGACGAGAAGAACGGAGAGCGGTTCCGCTTCATCGGTCTGGGGGTGCCGTGCCCGTCTGGCAAGGATGCGGAAAAGGGCCTGCCTTGCTGCTGCGGGATATGTTTCAACCATGCGGGGATTGATGTTGTTTTCGTCAACTTGAGTGTTGGTCGGGAGAACTCGAAAGGTTCGTGGACGGGAAACCAATGCGATGGAGAAGACCGACCCGAGGAACCCGGCGAAAACGACCAGGAAGGTGGAAAGATCATCCATCGAAAGCAGCATCAGCAATTCATCCACAGATGATTCCCCCCTTTTTGGTTACTCCCTATTATTGTAAATGTCCCAAATTAAGAAAAGCAATAGGAAATGGGAGGAGGCCTTGGTCAACACACATAACCGTTAAATTTTACATTTACAGGTTAAATTGCAAATGGTAAAATCTAACTATAAAAACAATTCAACAGAAGTTATAGTTGCGAGGGGGCGGTTCCGGATGATTCTGCAACGATTGCCGTGGGCGGGTGTGATAGTGAAAACGCCACGGACAGCTGTGGCAATTGACCCGTTGTACAACGTCAACACCGGTTTTTTTGGCGAGCCGTGTCAACCCTTTTTTCCGCTGGACGAATTGGGTCCGGTAGATGCCGTGCTGATTACCCATCTTCACTCCGATCACTTTGATCCGAAAGCGATTGCTGCTTTTTACGGAGCTGACATCCCTGTGTACGTGCCAGCCGCATCGGCGGAATCTGCCCGAATTGCATCCCTGACCCATGTTATCGGCGTATCCATAGAGGAGACGTTTGCCGTTGGGGATCTGGAGATAGCGGCAGCCTATTCCGCAGACGGACTGGGCGATCCGCAAATGGCCTGGGTGGTGCAGGGGGAAGGAAAACGAATCATTCACTGCGGCGACACGTTATGGCACGGTCACTGGTGGAGCATCGCAGACAAATTCGGCGCTTTTGACGCCGCCTGCCTGCCGATCAACGCCGCCGTCATTCAGGACCCGGATCTGACTCCGAGCGGGGAGCCGATTTGCCTCTCTCCCGAACAGGCCGTTTCGGCGAGTGTCGTCCTGGGAGCGGAACAACTTGTGCCGATTCACTACGGAGCCTTTCACAATCCGCCGACCTACTTCCACGCTTCTCAAGTAGAGGAAAGGCTTGCCGCCGCAGCTGAGGCGCGAGGAGTAAAGGTGACACGGCTCGAGCCGAAAGAGTGGCTGGAGATGTAGCGGAACACAAGTCCGATCAATATGAAAAAAATTTTCTTCGCCGAGGGTGACTTCTCCCCTCGGCTTTTCTATAATGTGAAACAAATACAGTTAAAGTGGGCGTTTAAAAAGGAGGACAAACAGAGCCAAGCAGATCGAGGCGCGGAAGTCGCGAGCAGCGGAGCGTAGGTACGACTACGTGAGCAGCGGAGCGACGACGCAACGAAGAGATGCGACGGCAATGTTTCCCGGACTTTTTAAACATCCACTTAAAGGGAGCAATTTGTCTATGACCAAATCAACCGCGAATGTACCGCAGAGCGTCTTTGTTCGGATTCGCGCCATGTACCCGCAGTTAAGCGCCAAAGAGCAGCAAATCGCGGATTACATTCTCGATCACCCCGCGGAAATCATTCATCTGTCCATCACCGCCCTCTCCGACTTGTGCGAATGTGCGGAAGCCACGATCTTCCGCTTGTGCCGGAGGCTTAATTTTCAAGGCTACCAGGCCTTCAAAATCGCGCTGGCCAGCGAAGTGGTCAATCCTCTGCAAAACATCCACCAGGAAATCACACCGAACGATGACGCCGTTTCACTGGCGGACAAAATCTTCAAGGCCGACATCGAGACGATCAACGACACCCTGCAGCTGACCAAAGCCAACGCGGATCAGCTTGAAAAGGTGATTGAAACGCTGGTAAAAGCCCGCCGCATCGAGTTTTACGGCAACGGCGGTTCCGGCATCATCGCGCAGGACGCCTACCACAAGTTCATGCGCACGGGGATTCCCTGCCAGTATCACGCCGACTCTCACTACCAGGTGATGTCCGCCTCGCTTCTGCAAAAAGGGGATGTGGTCGTCGGCATCTCCCACTCCGGTTCCAACAAGGATATATTGGAGGCGCTGAAGGTTGCCAAGGAAGCGGGAGCTACGACGATCTGCATCACCGGGTACGGCAAGTCGCCGTTGGTGAAGCTGGCCGATCTCTGCCTGTTTACGACGTCGCGCGAGACCGCATTTCGCACGGAGGCGCTTTCTTCCCGACTGGCGCAGCTCAGCCTGATTGATTTGCTCTACATCGCCGTTTCCTTCCGCAGGCAGGAAGAAACAGTGGCCAACATCGAGAAGATTCGCAAGTCCATTTCACTGAAACGCTTGTAGAGTTTGGGCGCATACAGAATTTGAATAAGGGAATGATGTACGTATGAAGGGGACTTTTGTCATTGGCCTGGACATCGGTACAACCAGCACAAAAGCAGTCGTGTACGGGACTGACGGCGTGATGAAAGGCATCGGCAGCATCAACTATTCGCTTCACGTCCCGCGTCCCTCCTGGGCGGAGCAGGACCCGGAAGCGATTTTCGCCGCGGTCATTGCCGCGCTGCGGGAGGCGATCCAGGCTGCCGGCGTGCAAGCGGATGAAATAGCTGCCATCGGGTTCAGCACGGCCATGCACAGCCTGATCGCAGTCGATGCGAATGGAGCGCCGCTGACCAACAGCATCACCTGGGCAGACAGCCGCAGCTTCAATCAAGCGGAGCGGTTGAAAAGGGAGGGCGCCGGGATCGAGATTTACCGCCACACCGGTACACCGATACACCCCATGTCTCCCTTGCCGAAGCTGATGTGGGTGAGGGAAGAGGACCCGGACACGTTCCGCCGGGCGGCCAAATTCGTCTCCATCAAGGAATATGTGCTGTACCGCCTGTTTGGAGAGTACGTAGTCGACCATTCGATCGCGTCCGCCACCGGCCTGTTTGACGTTAAGCAGTTGGATTGGCATGAGCCGGCCTTGCAGACTGCAGGGGTTACCCGTGATCAGCTGAGCACTCCTGTTCCTACCACGCACGTGCTGCGCGGCATCAAGGCACCGTACGCGGAAGAGATCGGGATCCATCCTGACACTCCGTTTGTCGTCGGGGCGAGCGACGGTGTCCTGGCCAACCTGGGAGTCGGCGCAATCGAGCGAGGGCAGATCGCCGTGACAATCGGTACCAGCGGCGCGGTTAGAGGCGTCGTGGACGAGCCCTTGACGGATGAGAAAGGGCGCACCTTTTGCTACGTATTGACGGAAAACCGCTGGGTCATCGGCGGGCCGACCAACAATGGAGGGATCGCGCTGCGCTGGTTCCGCGACCAGTTCGGCGGCGAGGAGGCGGAAGCGGCGAAACGGCGCGGCGTAGAGGCCTACGACATCATGATGGAAGCGGCGGAACGCGTACCGGCGGGAGCCGAAGGATTGCTGTTCCTGCCGTATCTCAGCGGCGAGCGGGCGCCGCATTGGGACTCCAACGCGCGAGGCAGCTTTTTCGGCGCCGCTCTGCACCACAAGCGGGAGCATTTTATCCGCGCCGTTTTCGAAGGCATTCTGTTCAGCGTTTATCACGTCGAGCTGGCACTGCGTGAGCTGGCGGGTGAAGCGAGGGAGATTCTGGCATCGGGCGGGTTTGCCCGTGCTGCCGGGTGGCGGCAGATGATGGCCGACATGTTTGGGTATGAATTGCTCGTACCGCAGACTCATGAAAGCTCCAGCTTCGGGGCCGCAGTGCTGGCCATGCATGCGATCGGTCTCTTGGAGCGGCTGGAGGACGTGAAGCGGCTGGTGAATGTGGTTGGCCGCCATCAGCCAAATCAGGAAAACACGCTCGTGTATCAGGAGCTTTTTTCCGTATACGAACGCGTTTACGCCAATTGCGCTCGTGAATTTGCCGACCTGGCTGCGTTTCAACGGAAACACGTGAAGGCTTCCAGCGAAATCAAGTAAATCGTGTGGACAATTTATGCAAAAAATTTTCTTCAAAACTAGTTGTATTTGAAAAAAGTTTACAATAAAATGAATATTGTTAGCGCTATCATTACGGAATGATCCGAAAAATTTTTTCAGGAGAAAGGTGAAAAGGGGGCCACTTCACATGAAAAAACGTTTCAAGGGTCTGAAAACGACAGCGGGATACCTGGCATTGGTTGTCGGACTCAGTTCAGTACTGGCCGGTTGCGGAGGCGGCAAAGACCAAGCTGCGCCGAAACCGGACCAAGGAGGGCAAGCGCCGGCGAAAGGCGAGCAAACCATCCGTCTGGTTGCAGCCAACCATCCATGGACGGAGGGCATCAAGCCGCTTCTGCCTGAATTCGAAAAGCAAACCGGCATCAAGGTTAAGGTGGACAGCTACTTTGAAGATCAGCTGACCCAAAAAACGTCCGTTGAGTTTGCGGCGAACTCCAAGAGCATCGACGTAGTGATGTTCCGTCCGCTGCAGGACGGCAAGCAGTTCCACAAGAACGGTTATTTCGCTTCCTTGAATGATTACGTGTCCAAAGAGCAAGGTCTGACGGATGACTTCTTCGAGTCCTCTCTGGGCAGCGTGAAGGAAGGCGACAACCTGTACGGCTTGCCGCTCGTAACCGAAACCCAGGTGCTGTACTATCGCAAGGATCTTTTGGAAAAGGCGGGTCTGCAGCCGCCGAAAACGCTCGATGAGCTGAAGGAACAGGCTGCCAAGCTGACCGACAAGGCAAACGGCGTATACGGCTTCGTATCCCGCGGCAAACGTTCCCCGGCTGTTACCCAGTTCTCCAGCTACCTGTACAGCTTTGGCGGCGACTTCATGAAGGACGGCAAAGCGACGATCAATACGCCGGAAGCGCAGAAAGCGTTTGAATACTACGGCGGCATGCTGAAGGACTACGGTCCTCCGGGAACGCTGAACATGAGCTGGCCGGAAGCCTTTGGCGTATTTACGCAAGGAAAAGCGGTCTTCCTTACAGACGCTTCCTCCCTGTACACCAACGCAACCGACCCGTCCAAGTCCAGCGTAGCGGACAAAGTGGGCTTCGCTCCGTTCCCTGCTGGTCCTGCCGGTTCCAAGCCTTATAACGTTACATCCTGGGCAATCGGTATCGGCGCCAACTCCGAAAAGAAAGACGCCGCATGGCAATTTGTCAAATGGGTAACAAGCAAGGAGATCGTAGGCAAACTGCAAGCTACCGGTATCTCCGGGGCGCTGAAGTCCGTCTGGGATTCTCCGGAAGGCACAGCAAAATTCCCGAAAGATCTCGTAGAAGCGATCAAGGCAAACGGGGCCAATGCCGTACCTTACGACCGTCCGCTGATCGTCAACGTTGGGAAAGCCCGCGACGCAATCGGCGATGCCATCAATGCTGCAATCCAAGGCAAGGACGTAAAAGCGGCTGTAGAGAAATCCAATCAGGACTTCCAAGCCGTGTTGGATAAAGAATAGTGTTTTGAGAGCAAAGAGAGAGACGGCTTTCGGCCAGCAATCTGGGTTACGTTCTGGATGGCGAACCAAAGGTCGTCTTTTCTTCTATCGGAATGGAGGGAGAAAAGACTGCTATGACACACTGGATCGAAAAAAACATCAAGTGGATCTATACCATGCCTGCAGTGTTGTTTGTGGCTGTCATGATGGTGTTTCCGGTCGGCTACACGCTGTGGCTCAGTTTTCACGAATGGGATATGTCTGCCGTGACACCGCCGCTGTGGGTAGCTTTTGAAAACTACAAAACGCTGTTCCAGGATGAACTGTTCATGGAGGCCCTTTGGCTGACGTTTACCTTTACGGTCGTGGCGGTCGTCATTGAGACGATCCTCGGCATCCTGCTCGCTCTCTTGATGAATCAGCATATCGTCGGCAAGGGGCTGGTGAAAACGCTGTTCCTCCTGCCGATGGTGGCTACGCCGGTCGCTGTCGGTCTGGTCTGGATATTGATTTACGAGCCGAATATCGGAATTGCCAACGTCTTCCTGCAGGCGCTTGGTCTTCCGCCGCAGGAGTGGCTGGCCTCCCCCGATCTGGTTATGCCGTCCCTGATTTTCATTGACGTGTGGGAATGGACGCCGATGATCGCGCTGATCGTTCTGGCCGGTCTTGTCTCACTGCCGAAGGATCCGTACGAAGCGGCGATCGTGGACGGCGCCAACACGTTTCAGGTGTTCTGGAACATTACATTGCCGCTGTTGAAGCCTACGATCTACTCCGCCGTGCTGCTGCGTCTGATCGATGCGCTGAAAACGTTCGACATCATTTACGCCACCACGCAGGGCGGTCCGGGAACTTCTTCCCAAACCTTGAACATTTACGGGTACGTGCTGGGTTTCCAGTATTTCAAAATCGGGCAGGCTTCCGCGCTGCTGATGATTTTCTTTGCCATTGTTCTCGGTCTTAGCGTATTGATGATCGTGTTCCGTAAAAAGGCAGGTGTATCCATGTGAATCAGGAAAAACAACCTCTTGGCAAATCCATACTTACTCACGTGGGCGTCTATCTGTCCCTGTTCCTGTTCCTCATTCCGTTTCTTTGGATGGTGTTGGCCTCTTTCAAGACGCAGGAGCAGATTCTCGATACGAGCCAGTTGCTCAGCTTTACCCCAAGTCTCGACAACTATGTAAACGTGTTTACGCAGTACGCTTTTCTGGACTTTATCTGGAACAGCTTCCTGGTGGCGCTCGGCTCTACGCTGCTCGGACTGCTTCTCGGCCTTCCGGCGGCCTACGCCATCGCCAAGTACAAGCAGCAGGGGCTCGGTTTGTTGATTCTGGTGGCGCGGATTGTTCCGGGGATTTCGTTCCTCATTCCGTGGTTCATCATCTTCTCCCGTCTGGAACTGATTGACACCTATACGTCGCTCATTCTCAGCCACATGCTGGTGACGATGCCATTCATCATCTGGGTCATGATTCCGTTCTTTGAGGGTCTGCCCGGCGAACTGGAGGAGTCTGCGCGCGTGGACGGCTGCACCACGACCGGCGCGTTTATCCGCGTTCTGCTGCCGATTTCCTGGCCGGGCATTATCACGGCGTCCATTCTGGCGTTCATCTTCTCGTGGAACAACTTTATGTTCTCGTTGATTCTTGCTGGAGAAAAGACCAAAACGCTGCCGATTGCAGTATTCAACTTCCTGTCCTACTCCGAAATCAACTGGGGTGGCTTGATGGCGGCCTCCGTGATTATCACCTTGCCGGTCCTGATCATTGCTTTGGTGGCCCAGCGTTACATTATTGCGGGACTGACAGGCGGAGCGGTGAAGGGCTGACACCCGGATTTCGGTACCATTGAACTTGACAGGAGGAGACTTGGCAATGCATATCGGAGTAATCGGACTTGGAAAAATGGGCATCAATCTGGTGCAAAACATGAAGCGGCAGGAGTTTGATGTCTCCGCCTTTGACATCAGCGAGGAACGGCTTGCGGAAGCAAAAGGATACGGTGTTCCTGTCTATGAGGACGTCACGACGATGGTCAGGGAACTGCCGGCACCCCGCGCCTTTTGGTTGATGATTCCGGCCGGGCCGACGGTGGACGAGGTACTCGCCACGATGAAGCCGTTTTTGCAGCAAGGAGATATCGTGATTGACGGGGGCAATTCCCACTACAAGGATTCCATCCGCCGCGGCCAGGAGCTTGCAAAGCTGGGTGTCGACTTTCTCGACGTCGGCACAAGCGGCGGAACGAGCGGGGCCCTGAATGGACTGTGTTTGATGATCGGCGGACCGATCGAGGCTTATCGAAAGCTGGAAGAGCTGTTCGCCAATCTTTCCGTTCCGGACGGGTACCTCTACGCGGGCGAAAGCGGCAGCGGACACTTTTTAAAAATGGTCCACAACGGGATTGAATACGGCATGATGCAGGCCATTGCCGAAGGTTTTGAGGTTCTGGAAAAAGGTCCTTTCACCTACGATTACGAAGCGGTGGCCAAAGTCTGGAACAACGGCTCTGTGATTCGCAGCTGGCTGATGGAACTGACGGAAAACGCCTTCCGCAAAGACGAGCGTCTGGAAGGGATTCGCGGCATCATGCACTCGTCGGGCGAGGGCAAGTGGACCGTGGAAACGGCGTTGGACTATCAGGTGGCGACGCCGGTGATCGCCCTGTCGCTCTTGATGCGCTATCGCTCCCTGCAGGAAGATACCTTTGCCGGCAAAGTGGTGGCGGCGCTGCGCAACGAGTTCGGCGGCCATGCCGTGGTAAGCGCGGAGGGTAAGTAACATGGGCATTCTCCAAGACCTGGTCAAGGATATCCCGATCCCGCGAATGGTGCGGGTCAAGCAATCGTTTCCGAGCGACCGTCTGACGAATCTGGAGGAAGCGCTGGCGAACCAATGGCAAAAGGTGGAACATTTGATTCAACCCGGGATGGAAATCGCCATCGCAGTGGGCAGCCGCGGTGTCGATCGGATCGTCGACCTTACGCGCCTGACGGTGGAGATGGTGAAACGGCGCGGCGGTGTGCCGTTTATCGTTCCCAGCATGGGCAGCCACGGCGGTGCGACGGCGGAAGGACAGGTGGCAGTTCTGCGCCATCTCGGGGTGACGGAGGAGAGCGTCGGTGCTGAAATCCGTTCCTCCATGGAGGTGGTGCAGGTGGGTTCCTTGCCGAACGGACTTCCGGTCTACATGGATAAGTACGCCTCCCGGGCAGACGGTATTATCGTGATCAACCGTGTCAAGCCGCATACGGCGTTTCGCGGCAGGGTAGAGAGCGGTTTGTTGAAAATGATCAGCATTGGGCTCGGCAAGCAAAAAGGGGCGGAAGCCTGCCACCAGCTCGGCTTTGGACACATGGCGGAAAACGTGCCCGCCATGGCGAAGCTGCTGATGGAGAAGATGCCGATTCTGTTCGGGGTCGCCACGGTGGAAAACGCCTACGACAAGGTCGCCAAAGTGGCAGTCGTGCCGGCAGCGCAGATCGAGCAGGAGGAAGTGGAACTGCTGAAAGAGGCGAAGCGGCTGCTGCCGAAAATCATGTTTGACCGGATCGATGTGCTGGTCATCGACGAGATCGGCAAAAACATCAGCGGGGACGGGATGGACCCGAACATCACCGGCCGTTACCCGACGCCGTACGCGCACGGCGGTCCGGAAGTAAACAAGATGGTGGTGTTGGATTTGACCGATGAGACGGAAGGGAACGCCAACGGTGTCGGAACCGCCGATTTCACCACCCGGCGGCTGGTGGACAAGATGGATCTGGAGAAGACCTACGCCAACGGATTGACTTCTACAGTCGTCGCCCCGACGAAGATTGCCACGACAATGGCGAACGACCGGGAAGCCATTCAGGCGGCGATCAAGACCTGCAACATTTTGAATTTCCACGAAGTGAAGCTGGTGCGGATCAAAAACACGCTGGAGCTGGGCGAGATCGAGATCTCGGAAGCCTTGCTGGATGAGGCGAAGGCCAATCCGGATGTGGAGATACTGACAGAGCCGTTTCACTGGGAGTTTGACCGGAACGGCAATTTGTTTTGAGAAAAAGGGGAGTGGAGTGCGGTGAAAATTACCAAGTTGACCTTGTACAAGGTGCAGCCTCGCTGGCTTTTTCTGAAAATCGACACGGACGCGGGAATTGAAGGATGGGGCGAGCCGATCGTGGAGGGGCGCGCGAGCACGGTGGAAGCCTGCGTGAACGAGCTGACCGATTATCTGATCGGAAAAGACCCGCTGCGCATCGAGGATCACTTTCAGGTGCTGTATCGCGGCGGCTTTTATCGCGGCGGTCCCATTTTGACCAGCGCGTTGTCAGGGATTGAGCAGGCCCTCTGGGATATCAAAGGCAAGTACTACAATCTGCCTGTGTACGAGATGCTGGGAGGCGCTGCACGTGACCGGATCCGCATCTACTCCTGGATCGGCGGCGACCGTCCGAACGACGTGGCGCAGGCGGCGAAAGAAAAAGTGGAAGCCGGTTTCACGGCGGTGAAGATGAACGCGACAGAAGAGCTTGGGTACATCGACACCCACTCCAAGGTGGAAGCGGCGGTAAATCGCATCGCAGCCGTACGGGAAGCGGTCGGCCCTGACGTGGGTATCGGCATGGACTTTCACGGCCGCGTCCACAAGACGATGGCGAAAATTCTGGCGAAGGAGCTGGAGCCGTACCGTCCGATGTTTATTGAAGAGCCGGTGCTCCCGGAAAACAATGAGGCACTCCGGGAAATCGCGCGTCATACCACCACGCCGATTGCCACGGGCGAACGCCAGTACACGCGCTGGGGTTTCAAGCAGATTCTCATGGACGGCTACGTAGACATCATCCAGCCGGACCTTTCCCACGCAGGAGGCATCCTGGAAGTGAAGAAGATCGCCGCCATGGCGGAGGCGTTTGACGTCTCGGTCGCGCCGCACTGTCCGCTCGGGCCGATCGCCCTGGCCTCCTGCCTGCAGCTCGACGCCTGCACGCCAAATGCCATCATTCAGGAGCAAAGCCTGGGTATTCACTACAACCAGGGCAGCGACCTGCTGGATTACCTGGCCGATCCGACGGTGTTCCGTTACAAGGATGGATACGTGGACATTCCGAAAGGACCGGGACTGGGGATCACCATCAACGAAGAGGTCGTGAAGAAAGCCGCTGAAGAGGGGCACAACTGGAAAAACCCGGTGTGGCGCCATGAGGACGGCTCCGTGGCGGAGTGGTAGAGCGATGGACGTCGTAACCTTTGGAGAAACCATGGTGCTGTTCACGCCGCAGACAGCCGGTCCGCTGCGGTTTGTCAATCAATTTGCCAAGACGATCGCCGGGGCGGAGTCCAATGTGGCGATCGCCCTGGCCCGATTGGGTCATCAGGTGAGCTGGGTCAGCCGACTGGGAAACGACGAGTTCGGCTTGTACATCCGCAACTTCATCCGCGGGGAGGGGGTCGACACCTCCCGCGTCGTGTTTGATGACGAACATCCGACGGCTGTTTTTTTCAAGGAACAGCAGGTGGGCCAGGAAACCAAGGTGTACTATTACCGCAAGGGCTCAGCGGCCAGTTTCCTGACACCCGACGACCTGGATGAGCAGCATCTCGCCCAAGCCAAATTCCTGCATGTGACAGGGATTACCTCTGCGCTCAGCGATTCCTGCCTGGAAACGACGGAGCACGCCGTCCGGCTTGCGCGCAAGCACGATGTAACCGTTGTCTTTGACCCCAACATCCGGTTGAAGCTGTGGCCGAAAGAACGGGCGCGGCAGGTGCTGAACCGCATCGCAGCCCAGGTAGACGTGGTCATGCCGGGAATGGAGGAAGGAGCGCTGCTCACCGGCGCCGCGGCACCGGAGGACATCTCGCAACGGCTGCTTGCGCAAGGGGCCAAAGCGGTGGTGATCAAGCTGGGCGAGCGGGGAGCCTTTTATTCGACGGCGGGCGGCCTGCAGGAGTACGTGGACGGTTTTCCCGTCAAGCAGGTAGTGGATCCGATCGGAGCGGGTGACGGTTTTGCCGCCGGTTTTCTGTCAGGACTGATCCGCGGCTGGTCGTATCGGGAGGCGGTTCGTCTGGGCAACCGGGTGGGCGCTTTTGCTGTCACCGTATCCGGTGACGTGGAAGGCTACCCCTACTGGTCGCAGATCGCGCCGGATAAACAGGACGAGATCTACCGATAAGGAGTGGAGAGTACGTGCTTCCCAAAGTAGCAATGCTTCAGAAGATCGTGGAGGGGGGCGTCATCGCCATCCTGCGGCAGGTGCCACAGGAGCAGGCGGAGCGGCTGGCAGACAGCCTGGTTGAGGGCGGTGTGACAGCGCTGGAAGTGACGGTGCAGACGCCGGAGGCCTTTTCCATGATCCAGACACTGGCAAAAAGGCTGCAGGGTCGCGCCGTCGTCGGTGCCGGTACGGTCATTGACGGCGAGACGGCCCGTCTGGCGATTAACAGCGGGGCTGATTTTCTCTTCTCCCCCAGCCTGCATCAGGATGTGATTCGCACTGCCCTGCGCTATGGAAAAATTGCCATGCCGGGTGTGATGACACCCACGGAAATGATCACCGCGATGGAGTGGGGCGCCGATCTGGTAAAAGTGTTTCCGGCTGCCACCCTCGGTGTTTCCTATATCAAAGATGTGAAAGGACCGTTCCCCCACATCCCGCTCGTGCCCGTCGGCGGCATCCATCTGGAGAATGTCGCTTCCTTTATCCGGGCGGGAGCAGTGGCTGTAGGGGTCGGCAGCAATCTGGTCAACCGCCAGCTGATGGAACGCGGCGCGTATGACGAGATTACGCGCATTGCCGAACAGTACGTGCAGGCTATCAAGGCTGCGCGTGTGTGAACGAAAAAAAGATACGGCCCCCGCACCGTTTGAAGTTGTAGATAAAGAGGATCGCTTATGATGAGGCTGTTTTTTCCAGCCGAGCGACTTATGTAGCCCGTCTTAGTGCTGCGACGTGGACGCAGGGGAAACGCAGCGATACCCTGAAAAACGTCGCAGCGACGCTGCTTTAGCGCTGCCCCTGCGGATCGTCGCAAACGGACAGATTTACTGCCCTGCAGGGCGAAGTACGGAAGCGTAGGTGGAAAAACCGCCTCTTGTTATCATGATAATCACTTGCTCCCGCGCCGTATCTTTTTTCTGCTTAAAATTCGGCAGTGATGGGCAGGATGAAATAATCCTGCTCCACCACCAAATCTCCCCTGACCATCAGGTGATTCCCTCTGGCAAACACGACAGGCTCAATCGTTGTCAGGTCAAACAAATCCGGGCAGAAATAAAACTCGATTTGAGAAAAGGGCAGGGGGATATGCGAACAGATCTCATCCAACGTAGGAAGTGTTTCGCCGATCACATCGTACAGTTTCAGGGTTTCTCCTTTTACTTCCCACACGAGAATGATACCAAGCTCCTCGGAATAGGATAACTTTTCATGAAAATACGGGTGATACATATTCAAACAAAAAGACGACTGATGCGAGACGGGAGCAAACTGATGAGAAACCGGCGTGTGATTCAGAAAAAGGTCTTTTACGGTTTGGACATCATTCTCTTGAAAAAAGTCCAGCTTTCTGAAAGAGGGTTTGCCATCTGCAGGAACATGTTTCATCGGAGCCCGAAAATAATGTTCCTGAACCGGTCGAAATCCGAACGGCTTATATAAATCGGGCGTTTCCGTAAGCAGAAGCGCTGTTTCACATTCTCTGTCCAACTCCTGCAGCATCTCCGCAAAAAGATGCTTCATAAGCCCCTTCCCCCGATAATCAGGGTGTGTCATGACCGATTGGATTCCGGCTGCCATTCTGCGTTTCTGTTTGATCATGAGAGGCATTGAAAACATGGACACATTCGCCACTGCCAGATCTCCGTCGAAAAAAGTATAAGGACGATAGGTTGGATTCCAGAAACCCCGCCGATAAAAGTCCTGTAACAAAGGAACGTCGATTTTGAATACCGTCTCAAACAACGGATACAGTTTTTCGCGCATGCCGTCATGGGAAGCATACTTGCAATGCAGCTGGTAAGGTTTCATTTTATCTCTCCGATCGACAGGTTCACCCGGTAGTTTCCGTACGCCAGAATGGCATCGAGGAGCTCGTTAAGCGCCGCCTGGTCACGGACGCGCACTTTCAGCGAGTAGCAGCCCTCGCCGCTGACACGGTGGGCCTCCACGATTTCTGTGAGCTCACGGACGAACTGTTGAAACTGCTTGTGATCCGTCGTTTTCATGAAAATCGTAACGATAGCGGTCAGGGATGGGCCAAGCTTGGCAGAGTCCACTACGGCCGTGTATCCCTGGATGATGCCGAGCTCCTCCATACGCCGAATGCGGTTTCCCACGGCCTGTCCTGTCAGGTGAACGGCTTCGCCAATCTCTCTCCACTGCATACGGGCGTTTTGCTGCAGCATTTTCAAAATTTCCAAATCCGTTTGATCGAGCATGGGCACCCTTCCTTTCATGGCGAAAGCCGAACGTCCGCAATCGTTTCGCGGGGGGACGGCGGGACTGATTACAATCATGTAAGATGTGTTCCATTATAAATCAGAGGAGAGGTTTCATGAATATCCAGCTTGTTCGCCACGCCACCCTGCGGTTGCAGTACATGAATCGAAAATTCCTGATTGACCCGATGCTAAGCCCTGCCGGCACACTTGCAACTACGCCCAATACACCGAACCCGGTGCCCAATCCGTTGGTCGATTTGCCGATGAAGGCAAGTGAATTGCTTGATGCCCAAGCCCTGATCGTTACCCATATGCACCGCGATCATTTTGACGACGCGGATCATTTACTGCCCAGGGAGCTGCCCCTCTTCTGCCAGCCGGTAGATCGACAAAGATTGGAGCAGCACGGGTTTTCCGACATTCGGCCGGTAGATGGTGAACTTTACTGGGACGGAATTGGGGTCAGCCGCACCGGCGGGCAGCACGGGAGAGGGGAGATCGGCAAGCTGATGGCTCCCGTATCCGGCTTTGTCCTTCGCGCAAGCGGGGAGCCGACGCTTTATGTGGTGGGCGACAGCATCTGGTGTGAAGAGGTGGAGCAGGCGCTGGAGACGCATCGTCCTGAGGTGGCAGTGGTTTTTGCCGGAGCGGCGCAGTTCCTCACCGGCGGCCCCATCACCATGACGGGGAAAGACATTGAGCTTTTTGCCAAAAAGTCGCCGCATACGAAAATCGTCGTTGCTCATATGGAAGCGTGGAACCATTGTTTGCTCTCCCGCGCTGACCTTCGCCGGTATTTGCAGGAACGTCAGCTGGACAATCAGGTGCATGTGCCGGAAAACGGCGAGTGGATGGAGTTTGAATGACTTCTTCATTGCTCCCATATGTACATCAAAACGCGATTGGCCACAACGATCATCCCGAAGGCTATGGCTAATTCATGCTTCCCTGCAGCGTACAGAGCGACAGCCGCCAAACCGAATACTGCCAACTCGAGAAGCAGATGCAACGGTGCTGACAACGGAACGGGTGCGCCAGGGGAACCGAACACAGCCCAAACAGCCGCAACGAACAAAGGCGCTCCCATCCCCAACCCGATCTTCATCAGGAGTCCCTTGCTCGTCTGAAACCCCCAATAACCAAGCGAAGCGAGGACACACAACTCCAAGAGGAACCGTACAGCCAAATTTGCCATTTTCATCATGGAAATCCACTCCTAAAAAGCCTCCAGAAAATGGAGGCGATTTTTGATTTTTAGTGTATAAGAATTTATAAATTTGGACATCCCATACAGCCGCTAGAAAAGTGTTCGGGGCCCCACCCGGCGAAGAAAGGGACCCCACTCGGCACAGCGATAGCTACCGCCGAGTGGGGTGAGGATAGCTAGTTTCCCCTGAAAAATTCCTGGGGTAAGTCAAAAACAAAAGGAATTCAGCTCTCTAAATGGAAGTAGTGTTGTCGAGGCAATACATCCAAAAAGAGGGACTGAATTCCTTTCTTCTTAAAGAAATTCAACAGTGCTCCTCGAAA